>CAZHOZ010000102.1:0-3882 GCA_964533895.1 uncultured Candidatus Saccharibacteria bacterium
ATTGAGTTTTTTAATATGACGCAGTAGCCGGAAGTCAAAAGAAAGGAACAGCACACAATCTATTAGTCCATATTGTGCTACCAAATCGTAAACTTGCTTAGCAAAGGGCCTAGTCTTAATGTGATAGAACTTGAGCTCGACAACATAGTTTGTTTTTTTGCCAAAAACTTTAAAAACTTCGTCGAGTGTGGGAATACATTCACCGCAAAATTGGCTATCAAATTTGATGCCAGCATCGAGTTTTTTAATTTCGCTTAAGGTTTTGGTGGCAATCAGACCTTTACCATTCGTAGTGCGGTTGAGTGTAGGGTCGTGCATGATGACAAGTTCTTTATCGCTGGTCATCTGCACATCTAGCTCGATGGCATCGGCTTTTTGGCGGATAGCTTCGTGAAAAGCGGATAGGGTATTTTCTGGTGCATCAGCTGAAGCTCCGCGGTGGGCAATAACCATTGGTGTAGAGCGTTTTTTGAAAAAAGTCTGCATATAAACTAGTATACGACAGGGCTGGATAAAGCATGATAGTATCAGATATAGGAGAGTTTATTTTTTGAGCAATAAAGACATTATTTTGGCCGAGAGAACCTTCTTTGTAGAAACCTTGAAGGGTCTGACCGAAAAGGACTGGCGGGTGAGTACTCTGTGTGCTGGTTGGACAGTTGAGGATTTGGCAGCGCATCTTATCGTGCGTGAGCGGGGAAGTATGTTGGCGAGGGCTGGCATTGTATTGCCTTTTTTACATCATAAGCATGATTCTGCGATTATAAAAACTAAGCAGATTGGCCACGAACAGATGATTGCAAAGCTTGAGCAACCTCCAGTATGGGCGAAGCGATTATCGTTTAATGTGGTGGAATTTTATGTACATAACGAAGATTTGTTACGCGGTAAATTGAGGCGGTCACGGGTTCTGTCAGACGAACTAGAAATGGCTCTTTCGGAATTTGTTCCCCAGTTGATGCGGTTTGCATTTCGACGGGTGACTGGGAGTTTTGGGCTGGTGGTACACGACGAGAGTTCTGGAGAAACCCATACCCGCCAGCTCGGCAAAACAACCAGTGGGATGCCTGAGCTGGAGCTATCTGGACGCGCCGGTGAGCTGGTGCTGCTGTTTATGGGGCGTGGCAAGCAGGCCAAGGTGCAGGCTTCTGGTACAGAGGCGGCTAAGCGACTGTATGAACTTGCTGATGTGGGTATTTAGGGGGCTTGTTTTTATAGAAAATTTTTAGTATGATTTTCTTTCTGTACCTTACAACAAGAAAGTGAGATACCTTGAGTTATAAACGAATGACAAGCGAGTCTTCGGCTCGGACAGCCCATCCGGCAGGCAAGGGAGGCTTCCCGCGGGAGTTCTGGGTTCAGGGCGTGAACGACGTGCAGGCACGCGTCACGCCACACCTAGACTTCGACCGAAGCGCCCTATGGCTGTCGATTAAAGCCGATGACCAGTCGATTCCTTTCTGCGCCAGCTCCATCGAGGAGCTAATCGGTGTCATGGAGGATCAGATCGAGCATGTTCCTGGCTACCGACAACACAACTTTGTTTTTCGCAAGACGATGCTGAGTGTGTTCCCGCTCTTGCGGGGTGATGAGCAAACACGTTGCGTTGGAATGATGCTCGGCTCAACTTCTCTGTATCTAGATGAGGCAGGGGTTACGCATTTTTGTGCCGAGCTTAGGCGGGTGAGCCAGACCTTTGAGACCTATGCGGCAACGCGTGGTTTGCGGCCACTCTCTCGGCAGCTGCGTCTCGCCTCGACGCGCATCTAGTCGCAAAAGGAGGAGAAGCTCATGACAAAGCAAGCACCTAAACCGGGGGAGCGGTATCTGTTGACCATGTGTCATTCGGGGGACTGCTGCCCGCAGGTTTATCATCATGAGGAGGCGCCGTCCGACTCGTGCCTTAGAGTTGTCGATGACCATGGCAACGAAGCTTTTTTTGGTCCTTTGGAGCTACTGGGAGCCAGTCTGACCCCTCTCGAGGGTGAGCAGTGGGTTCTGCGAGACGAGTTCGGTAATGAGGCTTATGTCTCACCGGCAGAGCTCGCCACCCTCCAGTCCGATGAGAATCTTGCCCTGGTGCAGGGACTGATAGGTATCTAGCTTTCGGCAGTAGTACTTTACCCCAGGAGAATTTCTCCTGGGGTGTTTTTATAAATGCGCGTAGAATAGAGAGATGGATACGGCTCAAGATTTTATTAACGCCTTATCGCGTGTCGGCGATCCGATTCGCGCCGAGCATTCGCTGCGGTTTTTTAAGACCGGATCTGGTCAGTACGGTGAAGGTGATAAATTCTTTGGGGTGACGGTGCCGGCTACGCGCAAACTTGTAAATCAAAGCCGGGAAATACCGCTTGCAGAAGTGCAAAAACTTTTGTTGAGTGAATGGCATGAGGCGCGGCTTGGGGCGTGTCTTATACTCGTGCAACAGTTTACACGTGGAGGTAAAGACGAGCAGAAGAAAATCTATAATTTTTATATAAAGAACGCGCGCTGTATGAATAACTGGGATTTGGTGGATAGTTCGGCGCCATATATTGTGGGCGGCTGGCTCTTTAGCCGTGGGAGTTGGTCGACCTTGCGAGAGCTGGCGGCTTCAAGCAACCTTTGGGAAAGACGGATCGCCATACTCGCTACCTTTACGTTTACCCGTGGCGGGGATTCTGAGCCGACATACGAGATTGCTGAGATTTTAATGGATGATAAACATGATTTAATTCATAAGGCAGTTGGCTGGATGTTGAGAGAAGCTGGAAAGCGAGTGAGTGAGACGGAGTTGGAGCTATGGCTGCAAGAGGGTGATCGGTATAAAACGATGCCACGGACGATGTTGCGCTATGCGATTGAGCGATTGCCGGAAACGACGAGAAAAAGCTATCTGCGCGGAGAAAAGTAAAACGCCCGAACCAATGGCTCGGGCAAACTCCCTTGTCTCGAGTGTCCACTCAGCCTAGCAGCTTGGCTGCAAGAATCCAAGCATAAGTTTATTCATCAAAGTAAAAGCGTTCGTTTTTTAATTCCTCTGGCAAAAACCCATTTGGTGCCTGAAAATCTGCTTTCCATTTGTAATTTTTTCCATAGCCGAGTTCTTTCATCAGCTTGGTTGGAGCGTTGCGTAAGCCAAGTGGAACTTGTGCGGTCGGGTTGTTGTTAACAGCTTTTTTAACACGCGTCATAGCGTCGGCTACGGAGCGGCTTTTTGGTGATTTTGCTAGAGCGATAGTGGTGTGGGCGAGCGTGTATTCGCCTTCGGGCAAGCCAATGCGCTCGATTGCGGCAAAGCAGCTTACGGCAAGATTGAGGGCCGCCGGAGCAGCCATGCCAACATCTTCTGAGGCAATAATAATGAGTCGACGGGCAATGAATTTTGGATCTTCACCAGCTTCAATCATGCGAAAGAGATAAAATAGAGCAGCATCGACATGGCTGCCTCGTACAGACTTAATAAAGGCGGAGATAAGGTTGTAATGGTACTCACCAGTTTTGTCGTAGTTGAGCGCCAGAGTTTGCATAGCTTGTTTGACACTTTTGGTGGTGAGGTGGGTCGGCGATACCTGAATGGCGGCTTCAAGTCCACCAAGAGCAGCGCGAGCATCTCCAACAGAAAGCTCAGCAAGCATATCTAGCGCAGCTTTGTCAGTCTTGGTATTTGGATAGTTTTTGATGGCGCGCTTGAGGAGTTTAATGAGCTCAGGCTTTGGAATGGCTTCCAAAACCACCACCCGGCTCCGAGATAAAAGTGGTGAGATCACTTCAAAACTCGGGTTTTCGGTGGTGGCACCAATGAAAATTATGGTTCCATTTTCGATGTGGGGGAGAAAAGCGTCTTGCTGGGCCTTATTAAAGCGGTGAATTTCATCAATAAATAATATAGTTTGGGTG
>CAZHOZ010000103.1:0-3871 GCA_964533895.1 uncultured Candidatus Saccharibacteria bacterium
AGTAAAATGCACTTGCCCTCCAGCAAAGCTGGATGCTTGGTCGAAAAATTATTCTCCACCTGACGCCAGCGTGCTTCACGCCCAGCACCGACTTGCGGAGTATGCGCCGACCGACTCAATAGCTCCACATAGGGCTTGTAAGTCATGCGCGAGAGCTCGCGTGCGATTATCTGTGGAGCAACATAGCCCCGCTGGCGGCGGCGGGTGGGCGTGTCAGGCACAAAAGTAATCAGATCAAAATACGGCAAGCCCAAGCGCACAAAACTAGCAGCAACCGCCTTGGCCACATCATCACGACCCTCATACTTCAGCCCGTGCACCACCTTTTCTGTATCTCCTCGATAGTTCCACAGAATAGCTGTTCGCCGCACCCGCGTGCGCCACTGACAGCTTGAACACACCCGTCCATCGGCAATCATGGCATTACATAAATAGCATGCTTTCTGGTGTTTTTCGAGACTTCCATCACACGCATTGCACAGACCAGAACCTTCTTTGTTGCACAAAACACAACAGTCTGGAACCAGTAACCTGGAAATAAGTTTTAGCAAACTTGCGTTCTCCTGTAAGTTGCCAGTATAATACGTGCTAAGATCAGGTGGAGTAAAGGATAAGGAGTTTAACTATGGCTCGTAAGCACAATCCAGACGAAGAGATTTTGCAGGACGAATTCCTCGATGATACCTCTACCACTTCAGATGAGTGGATGGGGGAAGAGGAGTTTGAAGGGCAGCTTGCCGTCGATGTATACCAAACCAAAGACAGTGTTGTCGTAAAGGCACCAATTGCCGGCGTCCGCTCAGAGGATATAGACATTGCTATCTCAGAAGATGTGATGACTATTCGCGGCGATCGCAAAGAAGAAATTATTGTTGAAAAAGAACACTATTATGTACAGGAGTGCTTCTGGGGTTCATTTTCACGCTCAATCATTTTGCCAACCTCGACCATTGCAGAAAAGGCTCAGGCCACCCTCAAAGATGGGGTGCTAACCGTAACGGTTCCTAAGGTAGTGCAAGAGGATAAGGTTAAGAAGATCAAAGTTAAGCCCGTCGGCTAGTAAAATCTTACGCGACTAAAAAGCGCCCTGAGTTACGGGCGTTTTTTAGTTTTTCTTTGGCGTTGTGTAGCGAATTACAAGCCAAACCGTCACGGGTAGCACAAGCAGGATGCCAGCAACAATATACCACCAAATAGATGGCGTACATTCTAAGGCTGCCCCCATCAGCTCACAATCCCACCTGCTGCAGCGGGGACTCACCACAATACAACTACTAAAAACCTCCAGCGAATAAAGCCAATTGAGCACGATAGCGCTGAGTGCGACATATCCCAGTATTATTCCGGCTCGCTTTAGAATACGCTTCATTTTAGCGGATAATTAGCAATAAGACTCGACGCACGACGCTCCAGATTATTAACCGCCAGCTGTGCATCCAGACCAGAGAGTATACTCACCGTAGCATCATAAAAATACCCGTTCATTTCCTTATCATTACCACGATAAAACGTTTTAGCAGTATCTATCTGCTTGGCAAACGGACCTAGTGTAGCATCACTATCCTGCGCTTTGACCAAATCTTTTCGGCTAGTTGGCCTGATCGTCTGCTGATTAAATTTTTTCTGATTATCTTTAGTGGCTGCGAACCGAATAAAATCCCAAGCAATCTGCGAATTAGATGAATTCTTGTTTACCATCTCCACCCAATACAGCGCAAAATTAATCTCCTTCTGATCCTTAATTTGCGGAAGCTTCGACATTTTAAAATCTAAGCCTGGATTAAACTGCTTTACTTCGGTGGCTTTAAACGGATAATTAATCATCATGGCAACTTTACCCTCAGCAAAAGCTTTGACGGTGTAACCAAGCGTATCTTGAAACGCAAAGTTTTGTTTTTTTGGATTAGCAAAACTTGTGTAATACTCCATCGCTTTTGCCCCCGAAGCATAACCACTCGCATCCGCTTGCGCAAACAAAGCCTTCGTTGGTGGTTCGTCCGTCATCACAGCGCCATTCTGCAGCATCAAAGCCGACTGAATATCAACCGACTGATGCACAAAAGGCGTACCTAGTGCCGCACCAGATTGCGTGATGGTATCACCACTTTTCTTGGTCAGCTTACGGCTGGCTTCGGTAAATTCGTCCCAGTTTTTGGGTACCTCTACCTTGGCTTCAGCAAGAAGTGCTGGGTTGTAATACAACCCTAGCGTAGAAACTCCGTAGGTAACTCCATGAATTTTACCGTTATAGAAAAGCCGCTGGAGCGCAGCGTCCACGAACACATCCTTGTACACCTTTTCGGTATACACCGTATCAGGCGCTGGGGTAGAGTAGTCAACATAGCGCGGCATCCAGTCGTTTAAGACAGAATAAATATCTGGCAAGTTACCGGTTTGCGCCGCCTGAGTGAGTTCGGCATCATAGCTGCCGTAGTCTATATCTCGAATCTGGATCTTAACATTGGGATGCATTTTTTGAAACTCGTCGATTATCGGCTGAATGTATTGGGCTTCCTCCCAGGTGCGCCAGTAGGTGAGGGTGACTTCTTTTGACTGATCGTAAACCACGCGGCTCTCGCTATCTGGTGGTGCTAGCACAGCACCAAGCCCAGCCTTATCAGGCTGCGTATCTTTTGGACGAGTTGCCAAATACAAAAAGCCAGCCGCACCTAAAACTATTGCAGCTACTGCCAACCAAAAAAGAATTCTCTTAAGCATTACAACTATTGTACCAAACCAAAAACGCCCCACCGGGCGTTTTGAGCTAGAATCAACTAAACAGCAATCTTACTTAAATTGGCTCAGAACAAAGTTGGCGATCGCGTAAGCCAGAAGCGCTACCACAATACCGATTGCGGCATAAAGAATGGTGTCTTTGGCAGCTTGAGTGTTTTTAGGGTCTCCACCCGAGAGAACATAGCGCAGCCCACCAACGATGAGCATAATTACAGATGCCACACCGACTATCCACAGGAGTGTATTGGTAACATCCTTCACAGAAGATTGAAGGGGCTTAGCGCTAACAGGACCACAATCTATGCCGCCCTGAACGCCTTGTGCTGTATTACAAGCCGCCAGAGCAATCCGTGGCGATACTGCGGACAAAGCAACTATACCGGCAAGACTAAGTTTCAATACT
The DNA here is from genome assembly GCA_964533895.1 of uncultured Candidatus Saccharibacteria bacterium. GTDB lineage: Bacteria > Patescibacteriota > Saccharimonadia > CAILAD01. Next base: position 3,140 of record CAZHOZ010000103.1, read on the forward strand.
GTTTTGTTTATGTTATCGACGAAACCTAAGGCCATTTTTAGGCTCCAAACTGACCGAGTACGAAGTTTACGATCGCGTAAGCCAGAAGGGCTACTACGATACCGATAACCGCGTAGAGAATGGTGTCTTTGGCAGCCTGAGTGTTTTGCGAGCTACCACCAGAAAAGATGTAACGGAAGCCACCAACAATAAGCATAATCACCGCCACCACACCAATAACGAAGAGCATAGTGTTAGTAATAATCTTTATATTTTCTACTAGATCGGTCTGCTGATCACTTCCCTTGGCAGCATCGGCGCCCGACTGTACACCCGACACAGCAGCTGAAGCATGCCCGGCTAGCGTGGCTGCTACCACTGTGTTGCCAGCCAGCATGAGTGACCCTTTTTTTAGTAAATCTTTTGCGTTACGCATAGTTATTATTGTCTCCTTCGCTTGTAATGATTGCTAAGTGGGCGGATGCGCACTACTAGCCACATTCTACTGCACAGTGAGATATGACAGCAAGCGTTATTCCCAAAAAAGTTATGTTTTTATCTATACTACTTGAATTGAGTATTTACAAAACTAATTATCGCACTACCAAGCAATGCTACCGCCAGCCCAACAATGGCATACAAAATCGCATCTTTAGCAGTTTTTGTCCTACCCGGATCACCACCTGAGATAACATAAAGTAAGCCAGCGACTATCAGCATCACGATTGCCACCACACCAATAACCCACATAAA
>CAZHOZ010000104.1:0-3826 GCA_964533895.1 uncultured Candidatus Saccharibacteria bacterium
TTCACCTTGCTCAAGCCGTCAGCCGAGTTCATAGCCAACACAGTTGCACCCAGCTTATTACTATAAATATGGCTCAGGTGCTTTCCTGCCAACTCACTGTGTTCATCAACTTTTATCTCGCGTACAGCCAGCTCACTATTATTGTTTGTAGCCAGTATTTCAAGAAAATCCACCACACTGGGGCGGGTTAAAGTTGTCGCCATGTGGTATGCACCAATTTGATATGGCATGGTTGTTCGATCGGCGCCAGCTCTCAACATACGATCGCGATTTTCATCTCGGTTGACGCGCGCAACTATAAAAATATGTGGATTCAACTGGCGGCTGGCTAGCACTATAAATAAATTCGCACTATCTGAGCCTAAAGATACAACAATCCCCTTAGCTCGGCTAATGCCACAGTCTTTTAAAACCTCTTCTTTAGTGGTATCGCCAACAATTGCAGTGTAACCTTTAGCAATCATCGCCTTCACCCGATCTTCATCTTTATCGACACACACAAACGGCATATCATCATCAGCCAACTCGTCAGCTATTTGCGAGCCAACTCGACCTAATCCACAAATGATATAGTGATTATGAATTTTTGTAGTAACTCTTTTCATATGTTTCTGACGTAAACCATCGCCTAGACTTACTATATAGTCAGCCAGCACTTTGAGCAAATACGCAACGATTACAAACGAGCTAAAGGACAGAAATAGCACCATCCAGCGGCTTTGTGGATCTCTAAACGCATAGTAATCAATATGCGAGAGCAGTATCATAATAGTTTTATATAGAGAATCCGAAAAAGACAGTTCCGCCGTCGACATAAACGTAACTGTCCCCAGAATAATTAATCCGAGGGTGACAAACAGGATATTTCTCAGCAAACGTTTATCTATCACGTATCTAAAACTTTTTTACCATAACCATTATACGTGTTTTCTAGCATTGGCGCAGTAAATAAAAGACCCATCGTGCGATGGGTCTTTTATAAAAAGCTCTAACGCTTTGAGAACTGTGGTGCTTTGCGGGCTTTCTTTAGACCGTATTTCTTACGTTCTTTTTCGCGCGGATCACGAGTTAAGAGGCCAGCCTTTTTCAATGTCAGCTTAAAATCTTCGCTCATTTCAACAAGAGCTCGAGCAATTCCTAAGCGAATTGCATCCACCTGTCCACGCTTGCCACCACCTTCGACACGCACAATCGCGTCTAATGAGCTAGTTTTACTCACTAGCTCAAGTGGTACTGCGATGAGCTTAGAAAGAGCAGCGTTATTAAAATACTCCCCTGATGGCTGACCATTAACTGTAATAACGCCCTTGCCGTTCATAAGTCGAACTGTGGCTACAGCAGTCTTGCGTCGTCCAACAGCGTAATAATAATTTTTCTTCTCTACCATTATTTCACCTTCAATTCTTTAGGCTGCTGCGGTGCATGCGGGTGATCTGTGCCAGCATAAACGTGCAGGCGACCCATCATGTGGCGTGCTAACTTGTTCTTTGGCAACATACCACGTACTGCGTGCTCGATCACTCGGCGTGGATCTTTGGCTAGCTGCTGCTCAAGAGTGGTCTCCGTAAGACCACCAGGATACCCGCTATGACGATAGTATTTCTTATCGGTTAACTTGGCGCCAGTAACTGCAATTTTTTCCGCGTTAATAATCACAATACTATCTCCAGTCAACACATGTGGGCTATACTGTGGCTTATCTTTTCCAGTAAGTTTAGTTGCTACAAACGTGGCTAGACGACCCAAAACTATATCTGTAGCATCAATCACATACCACTCACTCGCAAGCTCTCCAGCTTTAGCTTGATATGTCCGCGTAGTCACCATTACTTAGCCCCCTTTTCTACTTTTGTCGACTTGGCTGATGTCTTGGTTTGACTGATCTTCTTCTCTTGAAGTTTTTTGAGCTTATCCTCGAAGTCTTCATCCAGTACCAATTCCACAAGAACCATTTCAGCTGCATCGCCACGACGCCAACCGGTCTTTATAAGTCGCGTATAGCCAGAGTTTCGACCCTCAAAGCCATGCACTAGCTCTTGTGTTAGCTTTTCTGCGGCAGTTTTCGAACCCAACTCAGCATGAATGGTACGCAAGTTATGCAAACTTCCACGCTTAGCCTTGGTTACAAGCTTATCAAAAGCTGGCTTCAAAGCTTTTGCTTTAGCCTCAGTGGTCTCAATTCGTTCATAAAGCACCAACGATTCCAAAAGGCCCTTCATGACCGCCTTGCGTGGCCCGACCTTGCGGGAAAGCTTCGATACTGTGTGATAGTGAGCGTGCATGGTAATCTTCCTGGCCTATTTAAGCAAGCTTAATGCCAATCTCCTCGAGCTTTTCTAAAACTTCTTCAAAGGCTTTCTGACCAAACCCCTTGAGCGACTTCAGTTCCATTTTAGTTAATTGACTCAAATCACCAACCGTGGCAATATCATTATTGATCAGGGCATTAGTAGTACGCTGCGAAAGCGAAAGCTCTTCAATCGCAACTGCTCCATGCTCCGCCTCAGCCTTAGCTTCAGCGGTCATAATTCCTTCCACCCCGACAGATACAACGTCCATACCTGCAATTACCTGGAAGTGCCCAACGAGAATTTCGCCAGCTTGACGCATAGCAGCATCAGGAGTCATCGAACCATCAGTTTCGACTTCCATCACGAGGCTATCCAGATTAGTCATCTGCCCAACACGAGTGTTTTCGATATTAAAACGCACACGCTTAATTGGAGTGTAAATGGCATCAACTGCAATCCAGCCAACTGGAAGGTGCTCTGCCTGGCGAGATTCAACTGGACTATAACCACGACCCTGTTCTACCCTAAATTCAATCTCGAGCTTGGTTTTAGCATTATCAATTGTGCAGAGGACGAGATCTTTATTAACCACTTCCATATCACCAGTGGTTTTGATATCAGCAGCGGTTACTGCGCCCTTACCACCCTTAGATAGAGTCATGGTAGCAGGCTCGGTGCCAGTATAACTAACCTTAAGCTGCTTGATATTGAGGATAAGGTTGATTACATCTTCACGAACCCCATCAATAGTAGTAAATTCATGGTCTACCCCCTCGATACGCACAGCAGTTACTGCAGCACCAGCAAGGCTTGAAAGAATAACACGACGCATCGAGTTACCAATCGTCATACCATAACCAGGGTACAACGGAGCAATCGTAAAGCGGCTGATGTTTTCGCTAACTTGCTCTTCTTTCATTTCTGGAAGGTTGATATCGTATAAGGCCATGATGACTCCTCTTATTATTTACTTTAACGCGAGTAGAACTCGATGATTAATTGCTCTTCAATGAAATTGTCACTATCTTCTCGAACTGGCTGACCCGTGACCGTGCCGACCATCTTTTTGGTGTCCAACTTCAGCCAGCTTGGCATCTCACGGGCATCATTCTTGAGTTGCTCCGTAAGATCCACAAAAAGAGCCTTTTTCTTGCTTGAGTCTTTGATAGTAATCACATCACCTGCCTTCACCTGGATGGAAGGTACATCCACCTTCTTATCGTTCAGGCGAATGTGAGCGTGAGTAACTATCTGGCGAGCCGCCTGGCGAGATGGTGCCAGACCCAAACGGTACACAGTGTTATCAAGGCGCTGCTCCAAAAGACGTAGGAGGTTTTCACCAGCCACACCTTCACGGCGCTCAGCTTCACTGGCATAACGACGGAACTGCTTTTCCATCACCCCATACAAGCGCTTAACCTTTTGTTTTTCGCGCAATTGGACGGCATAGTCAGATGGCTTTGGACGCCGAGCCTGACCGTGTTGACCAGGAGCGAAATTGCGCTTGGCAAGTGCCTTAGCCGCCTTTGGGTGCA
>CAZHOZ010000105.1:0-3705 GCA_964533895.1 uncultured Candidatus Saccharibacteria bacterium
GCCAACCGCATCCTCATCACCTTTATTCTCCTTAAAGAATTTAGTGCAGAGCTGGTACTTTGTAGATGATGAGTTTTCAAACTTATACGTATATGGGCGGTTTGAGTATGGATCGCGCTGTGGCACCGATTGATAGGCCAGAAGACCACTCAATGCATCCAGACTATCACTGCTACTGCGAAATTCAGCATCGCGCTCAATCTCTTCTTTCAGGGCTTCTAATGAGTCAGGTAATTTCTCTTTCTTCGTATAGTAACTTTGGACCACCGCCTTTAGCTTCTTAAAATCAGATTCACGTTGTTGGTCGTATTTTAAGGCCTGTTTATCATTAGGGTTTACCAGATTTAAGTAGCCAATTACAAACAACAGGGACAGTATAAAGGCGATAACCAAGGTAATAATTGTATGGGTAGAACGAGGCATTTTCATTGTTTTCGATCCTCTGAAACGGTTGTATATAACCAGAAAATATACGCCCCAGCAAAGAAGAGCTCAGCGATTGGAGCAGCGATTATAAGGGCATTTTCCTTATACATATTATTTGAAACTAAAAGATAAATCTCTGTAGCCAGCGAGCCGATAATACTGAGAACGGCTAAAACCATGAAAAAGTAAGCAATTTTCTTCATGCCGGTTGTATCTAAGTCTGGATGAACACTTCTGTAACGATCCACAATAATAGTCGAAACAACAAAAAGCGGAATTGCTACTAACATGAGTGCTAAACCAGCTTGAGCAATAATGATATCGATTTGAGTGCCAAATAGCTCGGTATCAGCCTTATCTGTAATACCAATCAGCATCTTGCGTAGAGTCCCCTGGCGGGTCACAAGACTGGTGGTAGCCGTAGCCATCCAGAGCGTAAGTGCGCTAATCGCAAACCAAAATGCCTGCCAGCGACCACTAGGGCGCATCGGTGCCGCCACCGCCTCACTTGCTCCTAGCGCAGCTGAAGTAGCCGACTCTTCAGGCACTGGTGTTTCTGGCAGAGGATTTTTAAAGACTTCCGGTATCACCGGACCCAACGGTTTAGGTGGTGCCGATTCAACTGCAGGGATGAGTTCAGGGTGGGCTCGTACCTCTGCCTGAAGCTCCTCTGAAGGATGTACGACCTTACGATCAGTTGGTGCCGTGCTGGTTGGAGGTACCGGCTCATGCGACCCAACACCTTCACTATCAGGTTGGCGCAATGTGTTCCCCCTGACTGTTCTGGTGTCGATTCTGGCACCTTGTTACTCCTTAATTTAGTTTCAGATATCGGGAAAGTTTTGCCTTCTCACGCTGCTCAGTTAGCCAGCTTTCAAGATCTACGCCCTTAATGAGAATGTGAGAAACCTTCACTTTGTCATCCTGTTTTTCGGTGGCCTTAATGATGTGAAAACCATACTGTGTCTTCACTATACCACTCACTTGTCCAGGCTCCAACGCAAAGGCCGCTGTCTCAAACTCAGCTACGGTTTGTCCTTTTTCGATAAAGCCCAGATCACCACCATTTGAAGCTGAACTATCTTCGCTATTGGCTTTTGCTATTTCAGCAAAGTCAGCCCCACCCTTGATCTGATTTAAAAGATCTTCAGCCTTGGCCTTAGCGGTACCATTACGATTTGGATCGTTGGTGATCTTGTCAGCAAGCTTCTTTTGCACCAAGCTAAAGCGAACCTTCTCTTTAAATTCGGCAATTGTCCAGCCGTAGAGGTTTTGCAAAGTCTCCTTCACCTTATCCGGTCCCCCAGCATTTTCTACCAGTTTATTGTATTCTTCATCAACCTCTTTCGCCGAAACAGTAATACGCTCCTTGGCTGCTTCCTGACGAATAATCTGATTGTCCTCTAGTTGCTTCATTAATTCCTGCTTTAGCTCCACCAAACGAGCCTTACCTTCATCAGAGTTCAAATCCTGACCCTGAGACTGATAAAACTTCCTAATGCTTGACAGCTCAAAAAGATACTCGCTATAGGTTGCGGTATTCCACAACGGATTGCCGTTCACGCTCAAAACTGGATACGGTACAATCTTTGCCATAATCTGCACCGGCTTAGCCTCACTCTTATACTTGTAGATAAGCACACCAAAGGTGATCAACGTAACAAAAAGTGCCACCAGCGCCGAAACTCCAGCAATTATAATCAGTTTACGGTTCGGTTTGGTCTTTACACCTAATTTGGTAAGCTTTTCCTGAAATTTAGAAGGCTTCTTGTCTTTAGCTGGAGCCTTGGCATCGACTTTCTTATCAGTCTTTTTAGATGCTGCGGCAGTATCACTCACCGTCTTCTTGCCGGCTATTTTTTTTAAGCGTTCCGAACGTGCAGATGTTTTCTTGGCTGCTGGCTTAGCAGCTTTTTTCTTATCAGTATCAGCCATATCTCTCCTTAATTCCTCACCAATTGCTTATTTTGTTAGCTGTATCATACACTACTCAAGCCTCAGCAGTCGAGGAATAGTTTTCCATTGCGTCCAGAATTTCTTCTTGCAAACGCGATGGCTTGTAGTAGTTTTTTAAGTGCATGTGCCCACTGCCGGAAAGCGTCTCTATTTCAATATCGCCAAACTTAAACAGTGCCGCCTGAAGCCCGGGAATGACATGATTCACGCTCTGTATATTATTAAGCGTTAAACTTGAGACTTTCCTGTGAAAAAACCCTCTTTGACGAATATAGGTAATATCCTGATCGGTCAGAATAAGCACTGTAAAATACCAGCCAGCAAAATGATATGCCCAGTACGCAAGTAGTGCCACCGACACAATCAGCATCCAATTAACCGCCAGCGGCTGCCAATCATACACATTGGCAGTCGAAATAGACCATGGCACCATACCAACAAGGATAAACACCATCCCCCAAATCAATGGCCAGCGCAACACAATCGGAAACTGCCTTTCAACAAAAATAACTTCCGGCGTATGATATTCCGTTTCGTTTGGCTCCGGAGCTCGAGCCTCCGAGCGTTCTCTTTTGCGCATATGCTTTTATCTTACCTCGCTCGAGTAAAAAAGAAAATGTCCACTCCCCTCAGTGATTGAGAAGAATGGACGATTGAATGATGCTCAGATGAGCATACCACTGAGCCTGAAGAGCTGACCTTGGTGGTTCAACAAAGTCGGCGGGTAATCAGGCTCGGCCTTGAGATCAGAGACCCGCTGGGTGTGCGGCTGACTGCCACGGGCCGGCACCTGATCTGAGGAGCGGACGGATGCTTCGATATCTGCCCAGGGCAAGTAACTCTGACGGCGACCCTTCTTAGCGAGTGCTGTCTTGGCCTGAATACAGATGTGATCTCGCGCCTGCTTAACCGATAGAACTGGACGCCCGTTGGGCAGGTAGTCATCAGGCGAGCTGCGTAGTGCAAGCTGCAACTGGTCGTAGGTCACGCGTATGCGCGTCTTATGACCCGTCCTGGTGTCAGTCACGTCGATGATTGTGTCACGAGATGCCATGTGGCATCACCTCTTTATGGTAGTAGGTACTTTTTTTAAACAGCATTCATTATAAACTGCGCTTCTGCTAACCCGCAACTTGCTTTTGCTTATAGTCGCGAACATGCTCGATATAGATATAAATAGAAGAATCATTCATTCGGCAGATCAGTGGAGGTCTAACTTAATTTAAAGCGAGTACCTGCCGATTACCCACTTGCCTCCGTAAACTTAAAGTGGATGTCGAGCGTTGGCGAGCTATAAAAATCTAAGGCGCTCAATGCATCTCC
>CAZHOZ010000106.1:0-1249 GCA_964533895.1 uncultured Candidatus Saccharibacteria bacterium
AGTTCCTCGCCATCGAGGGTGATACTATCGCGTGCTTGAGCTTGCTCGCCCGCTTCGGCGACGTGTCCATTGCGGAGTATTTTGCCAGCCGCAATTAGTTCGTCGGCCTTACGTCGAGAGCTGGCTGCTCCGGCTAATACCAGCCACTTATTCAGACGCATGTGCATTCCTCTTCTTTGCCTGTGGTTTAGGTGGTAGAGCTGCGCGACCGGTTATCCCCAGACTGCGCCAGGCAAAACTAGTTGGTTCGTAATGAATTGTGCTATCATTACCCTTTATTTTTTGTTGGGCTATAAGATCGCGGCTGAGTAGTGCTCGCAAAGAATTGTCGCTGGGGGTACCGCGAATATCGTCAATGACCGTTTTAGCACACGGTCCTTCATAAGCAATGATGGTAAGCACCTCTAGACTTGATTGCGAGAGTGTTGGTGCGCTGTCGCTGGTAAACTTTGCTGCAACTTCACGCATATGAGGCGCTACAGCCAGCTCGTATCCACTGCCACTCTCTATCACGCAAATGCCCCTGCCACTCAGGGTGCTTTGTAGTTCGCTGAGGGCTTTTTGTATTTCTCCGGGTTGAGCCTCCAGTTTTTTAGCTAATTCACCGGTCTGCATAGGGTAATTATTTACAAACAGGGCCGCTTCAATTTGCTGGGCAAGATTAGGTTGCTTGGACATAGGCTCTCTCATTCTCAAAGACAAGCTCAATTAAGTCTTGCTTCACTAGTTCGAGTAGGGCGAGTAGACTGAGGGTTTTTAGTCTCCGGTCGCCAGTGTGGAGTGTTTGCTCGAGACTTTGTCTACCGGTGACGCGGGCTAGTAGCTTTTGCATGGTGCGCTGAATGTCGCTCCGTGTGATGCTAACTGTGTGCATGGCCGCGGTCTTACTGGGCTTCTGGGCTGCAATGCTGCGCCAGGCTGATGTGAGTGCTGACAAGCTGAGATTTTTTGGTGCTACTTTGATATGTGCGGGCTGGGCTGGTCGTACCGGGAGCGCACTGCCAAAACTAGCTTTGAGCTGCTGGGCTGTGACTCGCCATACTTGGTAACGCTCAAGCTCTTCGGTGAGGTTAGCCAGACTTTGAGTATCTTCTGTTGGTTCATCGTATTCTCGGCGGATGGCACGAGTTTTGTAGGCTACTAGCTTACTACCAATATCTAAAAACCAGCGCAAATCATCAGAGTGAGCTTTTTCAAGTGCGGCTATAGTTGCTAAATAATCACCCGTTACCTGTCCGATAGATAGCTC
>CAZHOZ010000106.1:1259-3663 GCA_964533895.1 uncultured Candidatus Saccharibacteria bacterium
AGCTCAGTAATCTCTAGCTCGCGCCGTTCGATTAAGTTGAGTAACAGTTCGAGTGGCCCCTCAAAGTGTGGCAGCGCCACGGTGTAGTTATGTGGAGTGGACATAGTTATAGTATAGCTGACTATTTGTTTTTGTTGTCTTTGATTAAAATGTTGATCAAAGATTTGATTGATTCTTTAGTGGCTCGAGTTTCGTCCAGGTCTTTTAGAACGGGATCTTCAATATGCCAATATACATACTTCGGACTGCCTTTTACGAATTCGGGAATAGTTTCTTGTTCCGCCATGACTATTACTTGCTCGCAATCGTCTAGCATGCTTTTGGTTACTTGCTGCTGAATGTTGTTTGAGATGTCAATTCCCTCTTCAGACATTATTTTAATGACATTTGCGGCGCCTCTTGACTCAAGGGCTCTTTCGGCTATTGATTGGCCTGGTGTTGCTACTGAGGTGCCGGCTGAATTGGCAGCTTGAGAGTTTGTCAGCCTGTTATATAGTTCTGCCGCCATCTGAGACCGCCCACGATTATAGGTGCAGAGGAATAAAATATTATTCATGCGCTATGGAGTGAGGCGGTTAATATCGCGTGGGAAAAGAATCGCTTCTTTAACGTTGGCAAGACCAATGATTTTCTCGACAAAGCGGTCGATACCAAAGCCACAGCCACCGTGTGGCGGTAGGCCAAACTTGAACGCTGTGAGGTAGTGAGCGAATCCAGGATCTTTGGGGTTGATGCCCTGCTCTTTCATCTGACTAATCAGTTTGTCGTAGCGGTGTTCGCGCATCGGGCAGGTGGCAATTTCGACGCCACGGAAAAGCAGATCGGCCGAAAGTACAGTCTGTGGATCTTCCGGGTTGATCATTTGGTAAAACTTATGTGTTTCGATCGGCATTTCGGTAACGAACACGGCTTCTGAGCCATCGTGCTTTTTAGCGTACTCGCAAATCCATCGCTCTTCGTCGGGGCGCAAGTCTTTCTCGCCGATGGTACTGTCATTACCGGCTTTGGTATAGAGCTCATGCACTTTGGCAACGGTGTAGCGGGGAAAAGCTTTGGCAAGCGTTAGTGCGGGGGCGTTTAGACTTTTGAGTTCTGGCGCCAGTGCTTGATACACGCCTGTGAGTACAGCGTAGGTCATATCCTGTACGGCGTTAAGGACATCGGCGTGGTTCTTTATAAAACCGAGTTCAATATCAAGCATTGTAACTTCAGAAACGTGACGCGTGGTTGCCGATGGTTCAGCACGATAAGCTGGGCCAATTTCAAAAACACGCTCAAAAACACCGACCATGATTTGCTTATAAAACTGTGGACTTTGAGCGAGGGTTGCCTCTTTACCAAAGTAATCAAGTGTAAAAACTTCAGCTCCACCCTCGGTAGCTCCAGCCAGTAGCTTTGGCGTTTGGATTTCGACATAGTCATGCTCTGTCAGGTAGTTGCGAATAGCGGCATTTACTTGGGCACGAATGCGAAAAATCTTCTGTTCCTGCAAATTTCGCAGACCTACCACGCGGGTGTCAAACAGGGTCTCGAGATGTTCGGGTTTGTGGCTAATCGGTTTGTCAATTTCAATGATGGGTTCTTCGCTAACAGGCACGATAACTTCGAGTGTTGGCTGGTGCAGCTCCACCCCGCCAGGTGCTCGATCGTCTTTCCAGACTGTGCCGCTTACTTGCAATACAGTGCCCACCTGCATACCGCGAAGTTTTTCAACTTCGTTTTTGTCTTCGATGAGTACCTGCACAATACCCGTGCGATCGCGTACGACAATAAAGTTTAGACCACCCAACAGACGACGTTTGTGAAGCCACCCCTGTATGGTAATTTTCTGGTCAATGGTGTCGCCTAGCTCACGAATGAGAGAACGAGATGTATTCATGCACCTCATTTTAGCAGATTCTTATCTGAAAACGAAGCTGTTAGGTAGCAGGTTTGGTGTCGTCTTGAGTGGAAGCGGATTTGGTGGCGGCTGGCTTGGCTGTTGCAGAGCCGAGTGTCTTTTTTACTGTTGCCACTACATCCTCAAGTGTTACCTGGCTTTTTACTAAATATTCATCTACCCCCAGGCTTTTACCACGATCTTTGTCAGCTTGCTCCGAAAGTGCTGTCATCATAATAACTTTGGTGTGGGCAGTTTCAGGAGTAGAACGTAAAATATCCAATACGTCAAAGCCAGAGATGCGTGGCATCATTACATCAAGTATTATCAGGTTAGGTTTTTCTTTTACGGCTGTGGCTAAAGCCTCTTCTCCGTTAGATGCTACGGCCAATTCATAGCCTTCTGCTTGGAAGCGAGCAAAGTAGATGTCTCGCAAATTAACGTCGTCTTCGACGAGTAGTATTTTAGTCATGCTCTCCCTTTCCTGCTGATGTGCGCTAATTTCTTACGCTTATTCTAGTGGAT
>CAZHOZ010000107.1:0-3657 GCA_964533895.1 uncultured Candidatus Saccharibacteria bacterium
TAGTTTTCGCACCTTGGCTTGCCCCACGTGTTGAGAGCGTACCACCTACCCAGTCAACCGCCGTCTTACGTTCAGCATCCGATTGTGCCTGCTTGGCGCTGTGCGGGTCATCGACAATGATTCGTCTAGGATGCTCCCCTGTTCCGCGTCCGCCAACTGATGTTGCTAGCCGCCAACCTCGACCTGTGAGGTCATACTTTGTTTTTTGATCGGAGCCTTTAACAATCCTAACATGCTCCCAGCGTTGTTTATACCACTCAGAGGTGATAATATCACGAGACTTCTGAGCATCACGAACCGAGAGGTCCTCGCCATATGAAGCGCCGAGTATCCGTAATGATGGGTCAGCAATCCATTCCCAAGCGGGCCACATCACTGATACTAGGATTGACTTACAAGTACCTGGGGGGATATTAATGAGTAGGTTACCCATCTCACCGGCTGAAATAGCCTCTAGATGCTCGGCAATAGCTTCAAGGTGCCAGTTGTTTGAAAACTTAGTTGTAGGCTCAATAATATGCCATGACTGCTCTACAAAGCTCATCAATGAGTTTTCAGCGGCTCTGTAGAGTTTTTCCCGCTTGATGGCATCCATCATAATGGCGGGGGAAATTATAGCGCCCATTAGTTACAATCCTACGTAGCTAAATGCTAGCACTTCTTCTTACCAACCGCCCCACCCTTCTTGCACCCACAGGGCTCCACCGGTTTCGCCGGCACAATGGGGGCAACGGGCGCTTTTTGCTTCATGGGCTTAGCTTTCATTTTTCTTTCCTTGGTTAGCCTTTTCCAACAGCGCCGACAGCATATCCAACTCCGAACTCGACAAGTTCTTGAGCGCCTCCGTGTCGACCTGAACGGGGCCACCATCTGCTCCTGTGACTTCGAGGGTCGATGGGACCTTGCGGGCCATGTACTCAAGCAGCGTCTTGGAGGCTGCGATTCGGTCCTTCGGTGGGAGGAATGGATTGATGCTGATGCGGCGCAAGATGTCAAAGGGGTGTGTGCTGTCCTTCATTTGCTGAAGGTACGCTGCTTGCAACTCTAGGCCCTGAGGGCTGAGCGGATTGACCATCTTTCCGCCCTGTGCTTCCAGGTACTGAAGGTACAGCACATTCGGGTCTTGTACTTCAAGCCCAGTGCCTAGCTCTTCGTCATCGCCGTCAGTGAATGCCATTAAAGCGCTCCGTGTCTATTAGATTACGCCATTTATACCGCACTACGGTAGCAAAGTACAGCTTTTTTCGACCTATGACGCGAAAGTTAGTCAGAGGTAAGTGCGCCTCGTAGTACGCGGAGGCTATTTCCTTGTCATATTGTATGCAAGCGGGGGAATCAATACGCTTTTAAAAACAAGCACTTGCGTCTCTAAATGTTAGTATATTACGATATACTCAAGGTGACAGTCGTAAAAATCGCGAAAAATTCTTATATATAAAATTAAAACTGCCGTGTTACAATACTACAAAAATAGAATGAAGCATATTAATTTTACAACTGACTTTTTAACTGACTATACTGACTAATACCTACTAGAAAATAAGAAAAGTCTTTAAAATTAAGCACTTGCAGCTCGTGAAAGCAAGCCTCCCCGCCGACGGGGCGCACTGTTTGGCGACTAGAACATAACTTGCTGTTTATGAGCCCAGAGCCAGGCGGTACACACGAAAAAGTAGGGTTTTGGCTACCTTTTACTAGGCACTTGGCTGTATAATACTGGGCACTTGGCACCATAACTCTAGGCACTAGGCACTAGGCACTAGGCTGTATAACTCTAAGCACTTGGCACCGGGCGGCCAAACTCGTTTGATATGCGGCTTACTCACTTACAAAGCTACACAGATATGCAACTTATTTTCAAATTTTCTATATTTTCCGGGACGTGCACGGCACTCATTTTTAGAAAGTCTTTTGGGGTTCCCCCGCCCTCTCCCGCATCCTGGTACCCCATACCACCATCCAGTAGGCACCGCATGGTGGGGTCCAGTGCCACGATCCAGGATGCTCCATACCATGGTACGGTATACCACATAGTGGTGTGGTCAGTCCATACCACAATATGATATGGTACACCACAACCTGGTTGATAGAGATAATCATTAAAGGTGAGGATGAGGATAGTTATCGTTTAGTTTGTAGTGAGGGCGACTATCATCTAATATGATAATGAGGATGACTACCATTTAATATGATAATGAGAACGCTTATCACTTGGCACTTGGCTCTAATGATTACCATCCTCGTTATCAGTTACACAGTTACGCAGTCACACACTGTTACAATAAAGTGTTGTACTTTTGGTTTGAACAGCATATAATTTAGTTATGGATTGATTAATGCAATCGATCCTGCAGGCGAGTGAGTTTGGCCTGCACCCACAGTTGGGTTGATCTTTCACAATTCAAGGAGTATATCATGGCAAAGTCCAAGAAGGCATCTGCAGTTGTTTCTTCCAATGTTGAAACCAAGGTCGAAGAAGTTGTGGTTACAACGGAGGTTGCTGGTGAGCAAGTCGGTGAGGAGGTTGTGGTTTACCTCAACACCACTGAGGCGGAAGTTGTTGAGACCGCAAAACCCAGTATGCTCGCCTCCATGCTTCAACAAGAGGTCAAGCCTCTTGAAGAAGTGAAGGAAGAAAACAAGGCGGAAGAAGTAAAGGCCAAGGTTGAAAAGAATCAAGGTGTTGGAGCTTTTGTGAGGAAGTTGATTGCAGAAGGCTTGACCAACACTGCAATTCTGAAAATCGTGCATGAGCAGTATGGCAACACCAACACCACATATGCTTGTGTGGCTTGGTACCGGAACAAGATGAAGAAGGCAGGTGTGGTTGCAAAGAACGTAGCTGCAACCGACATTGTGACAGAGATGTTGAAGACTGAGGCTGAAGAGCCCAAGCCTGAAGCTGAAGCCTAAGAGTTAGGGGACCTAAAATGGTCCTCTTTCTCCTTTTCATTCTTCTACTTCTTCTAATTCTTTTGTGAGGTTGTAATCATGGCTAAGTACGTGGAGGTTTGTTATACAGGAACTTGGTTCGCTACCATCGAAGTTCCAGATGACTTTGAATTCACAAAGGAAAATGTAACGGAAGCAATGCACGATGAAGAGCAGGCTGGTGCAGTAGACTTCCAAGATGGTGGTGCGGATTGGACTCTTTCCTCCGCAGCGGAAATTGATGAGGATGGAGAGCTCATTGGTAAGGAAATTACACTGACTGATGAGTAACGCAAAGCCCGGGAGAAATCTCGGGCTTTTTATTACCTATTGCAAAGCTTCCAGGCACTTGGCACCATGCCCCTCCTGCTTAATTCCCACTGCTAACTATTAGGCTTAGCTAGGTTAGCTTCGTACTGAATCGTTCGAATCGACACGTTCGAAAGCGTTTAAAGGTATCACACAGCACTTCATTCGTCGCGACAGTCGAATTGGACTACTTACGCGTATCTGTTCGTCTGACTGCGAAGTTTCATCGGCTTCGACACCAGACACGGATGAGCGAGCGGGGGAATCAATTCGCCACTACAAGCCTGGCGCCGAGCGCTACACTACCTAGAAAATAAAAATATTTATCTTGGTGCCTGGAACTTAGCAGCAAATCACTTGGCACCAGGCTTAAGTACCCATCTCTTAGCACTAGGCTCTGGGCCATAAATACTTGGC
>CAZHOZ010000108.1:0-3657 GCA_964533895.1 uncultured Candidatus Saccharibacteria bacterium
AGCGCGCTACATGCGGATCATCAGCACACAACACCAGCTCTGCGTCCGGGGCCAGTTTGATCGCTTTTTCCAGCAGCAAGCGCGTTGCGTCAACTTCGCCATAACGATCGAGTTGGTCGCGAAAGATATTGGAGACTACGATAATATCCGGAGTAGTCGCCGCACAAACTGCCGGCATACTAGCCTCATCTACCTCCAGTAAGAGTATCGATTTGTTGCCCTGCCTTGCATCCGCCAATAGCGCCGTCAAAACCCCTCGTGTTAGATTTGAGCCCGACTCATTGTTGACCACCTCAAAGCCGGCCGCTCGCATCACTCCAGCAATCAACATGGTAATGGTAGTCTTACCATTAGTACCAGTCACTAAAATTGTCTTGGCATAGCTGCGATTACGCAAATAATATGTCAGCGGATCTCGTCCAATTCTTTCTGCGACATACCCGGGTAGTGCCGTGCTGGTACGCCTCAGAACCTTCATGGCTCGACCAGTTACCTTACCGGCACTTATACCTAAGGAGTTGCGCAAACGCTTCATAACTATAATTGTACCTCGTTATTCTGTTAAATAGGAACTCGCCACGTCAACTGCCTCGTCGACGTCTTGAACCCAAGTAATAAACGGGTTCCGCTTAAACCAAGTACGCTGTTTCTTGGCCAGTCGTCTGGTATCCGTGATAATTTGAGTCCGCATTGTCTTTTGATCAATCTCCCCAGTAAGATAACTCATAACAGCCGAATACCCGGTCGTTTGTAATGCCGCACAACTATCACCATACTGGTCTCTGAGCTTTTTACATTCTTGAACAAATCCTTGTTTCAACATAACATCAGTACGTTTCTCAATTCTCATCTGGAGCTTCTCTATTCCGGGGTCAATTCCAATGATTTTAGAATTATATTTTAGCTGCTCACGATCAGCACTATTTACAGGACCTCTTGTAATTAGTTGTCGCAATCTTCGAGTATTTTTTACATCAATAGTATGTGCGTGGTCTGGATAACGATCATTAGCTAAATTCAGTAGCTCTTTGTCACTCAAGCCAGCAGGTAATAGCTCCTTATGTTGCTCGTTTCTAAACTGATAACCAAATAACAAGGCATCAATATACATACCACTACCACCTACAAGTAGAGGCAGCTTGCCTCGAGACCAGATAGCTGCAAGCACTGACCTTGCATAGGCAATAAACTCAGCAGCCGAGTATGTGCTCCCAGGATCAATCAGATCTAGGCCATAGTGAGGTACTTTTAAACATTCTTCAGCGGTAGGCTTAGCAGTACCAATATCCATGCCTCGATAAATCGTACGCGAATCAGCACAAATTATCTCGGACGGTGTGAGTTTTGCAAGTTCCAATGCTGCTTGCGTCTTCCCCGCAGCAGTCGGACCTACAAACGCCAGCACTCGATGATGTTTAGAGACTGCGTTGACTGATCTCACTGATAATTTTTTCTGTAAATTCATCTAGTTTCATAGCCCCAACATCACCTTTACCAAATTTTCTTACCGCCACTGTCCGTTCTGCTGCTTCACGTTCACCAACAATAATAATATATGGAACCTTCTTGAGTTCAGCAAGACGTATACGTTTACCAAGTGATTCGTTCTCGGCACTCAGCTCCACCCCCACACCCTGATCCTTAAGATATGTTGTAACTTCTTCAGCATAACTAATAAATTTCTCTGAAATTGGTAGCACCACGACTTGCTGTGGCGCCAACCAAACTGGAAAATTACCACCAAAGTGCTCTAAAAGAAGTACGATGCTGCGCTCCACCGACCCGGCAATCGCACAGTGAATCATTACAACGACCTCTCGGTTACCACCCTCGTCAATACATGCCAGATCAAACCGTTCCGGCATATTGAAATCTAGCTGGATGGTTGACGCCTGGAATTCACGCCCTAACGCATCAGAACCAATAAAATCAATTTTCGGCCCATAAAACGCAGCTTCACCATCTCCCGAAATATACTCAGCTCCCCGCCCGGTGATGACCGACTTAAGCTGCTCCACAGCAGACTCCCATTGTTCTTCAGCACCCAAGTAAGCTCTCATATTCTTTGGATCATGCGTAGAGAGACGCACCCGTAAACTAATCCCAAAGGTCTTCCAATACTCTTCAATGACATTCCAAACATTAAGTACTTCCAGCTCAACCTGGCTCGGACGACAGAAGATGTGAGCATCATCTTGTGTAATGGAGCGCACTCGAGAAAGACCATGCAATTCACCACTTTGCTCATCTCGATACACCATCGTTGTCTCTCGGTATCGTACCGGCATTTCTCGATAACTACGCGGCCTTGAATCAAAAATTTGAGTATGATGCGGGCAGTTCATCGGCTTAACGGCAAACTCATGTCCGTCACGAGAAGCTATTTTAAACAACTCGTCCTCAAACTTATCCCAATGACCGCTACGTATGTATAGCTCTTTCTTGGTAATGTGTGGAATTGTCACCTCTTCAAACCCGTACTCGCTCCGAAGCTCTTGGACAAACTTATCGAGTTCATTGCGTATGACCGTACCTCTCGGAGTCCACAGTGGCAATCCAGGACCGACCAAATCTGAGAACGTAAATAAATCCAGCTCGCGCCCTAACTTACGATGATCTCGTTCTTTGGCTAATTCCAACATCTCTTTATGTTGATCCAGCTCTTCTTGTGAAGCAAACGCTACCCCATACACACGCTGTAATTGTTCTTTCGTCTCATCACCACGCCAATAAGCACCAGCCAGTCGTGTTAGCTCAAATGCACCCACCTCGCCAGTTGATGCGACGTGGGGACCACGACACAAATCAACAAAATCACCAATTTTATATACGGATACTGTTGTGATTTTTTCATCAGCATCATTAACTCCCAAGTCAGATGTATCTATATTTTTTATGCTTGTCGTACCATACTGTTGTAAATCTCGCAATAACTCAACTTTGAATGGCTGATTATTATTCTGGAAGAATTCAATTGCCTGCTCTATAGACCATTTCGAGTGTTCAATTGGCAGGTTACGCTTCACAATTGAGCGCATTTCTTTTTGAATTTTCTTTAAATCTCTTTCTGATATCATCCCTTCAAAAGCCACATCATAATAAAAGCCATGCTCAATTACTGGCCCAACCCCAAACTTGGCGCCAGGATAGAGTTTTTGCAGTGCTGCTGCCAGCACGTGGGCTGCACTATGCCGCATGGCATGAATAGTTTCACTCATTCACTTCTCTCCTCATCTCTTAAAATAAAAACACCTGTCCCAGTACGCCTGGCCCCAAACGACATGGGGGGTTCCACCAGGCTTATTTACCAGGAAAGGTAAATCACTTATTGTGCTGCGCGTTACGCCCACAGCTACGAGGCTCAAAGTAGATGGTGAAACTACTTTTCTGACGCCCTATTCTCTCTATAGTGTTATAGTATAGACTATTCGGATAGCCGGTCATAGTGGACAATCACTACGCTATATAATGTTTTAGTGCTCGTTAAGCAATAAGCCCCGTCTGGCTTTCATCTTACTGCTGCGTGCCCCCGCTATCAAACCAGGTTCTAAGCTCGACCCTTGCAAACACTCTATATTTCTGCACTTAGTACATACAACTACAATGGTGGGTCCTAGGGGACTCGAACCTCTGACCTCTTCCACGTCAAGGAAGCGC
>CAZHOZ010000109.1:0-3569 GCA_964533895.1 uncultured Candidatus Saccharibacteria bacterium
GCGATCTTTTTCTTCACAATCTGGGCACTGACGCATAAACCTCTCGAGTTACTTAAAGCTTAACCCTTATTATGCAGCCTTATACCATAAGCGTAAAGAGGTACGACCTAGTTTTGTTGTCCTTTTCTATATATTCCCCATATAAATTTTGGCAGGGCCAACTGCCTACGCCAGCGATTTGGTTCTATTATGAGCCGCCAGAGCCACTCCAAGCCAAGACGCCGCAACCAGACCGGCGCACGCTTCAGATCACCGCCCATTGAGTCAAAGTCAAATGTACCCCCTTCACCTATAAGTACTCGAGCAAGTCGATTTGACCGATTCCGATCTATAAACTGCTCCTGTTTAGGGAAGCCCTGAGCAACAAACAAAATATCCGGATATTTCTTACTAATAGCCGACACCAGCTTCGGCTCGTCACGAAGGTTATAATACCCGCTCCACACACCTACTATCTCTAGTTTTGGGTAGAGTATTTGCAATTGCCTGCGGGTGCGCTCTACATCTTTTGGACCGCCAACAACGCCAATAGACCAGCCTTCTTTGATAGCGTGCCGCAACAACTTCTGCGTAGCATCAACTCCCGCTCCTCGCTCTGGGATTATTTGTTCACGCCACCTACTATTTTGAATATCTATTATCAAGGAGCGCAACCAAGCTCCAAGCCCACGCTTGCCGGCCAAGTAACTAGCCGCCCACTGCACCGCCACGCCATCGGCAACCACCCTGTCCATCGCCGCCAGTATCGCCGCTATCTCGGTATCAGTCCAGGCGCGAGTAAAAAATTCTACATATGGTTTGGCTATACAGAAACTTTGCCGATTTGAACTAGCAATATGTTTTTTTATATCACGCATTAATTCCTCTTGGGTGATGGGGTCAAAGGCAATCCCCGCGACATCGACTCGACTATGTGTTAGACGCGTCACAGTAGCTTCTCCATCACAGCTTGCATCCCCATGCGAAATTTTTCGTAACTAAACTGACTGGCCCGACGATGCATTTTTGCCCGATCCCAGTTTCGGGTTTCCACCCGGCCTAAAGCCGCACGGAGTTGCTCGACAGTTGGCTCGTCAAAAAACTCCGCTGTCACATGCTCCACCATCGTCTCAGCCACCCCGCCAGCCCGCAATGCGATAACCGGTGCGCCACTAGCCACCGCCTCCACCGGCGAAATACCAAAATCTTCGGCATTACAGAACACAAATCCGCGCGCGGTTGAAAGCAATTTCAGCTTATCGGATTGACTAATACGCCCAAGAAACCGAATATTCGTGGCGCTTCCAGCTAATTTTTCAAGATTTTCGCGCTCTGGTCCATCACCTGCTATAAGCAGCTTGCGTTTCGTCCCCTTAAAGGCTTGAATAGCCAAATCTATCTGTTTATAAGCGGCCAGAACTGAAACCACAATATAATCATCTGTTCGATCGGTCGCTGCCACTGGCGGGATATGTACCGGTGGGTACAGCACTGTGGCCTGACGACCGTAAAATTTTTGAATTCGCTTAGCAATTGTTCCACTGATTGCCACGAACTCGCGACGAACCGCTTGAGAAGTATAAAAATCCCACAGCCTTAAGCTAGAAACAAGCCTCGTAACATAGGCCCGCACCAATCGGTTGTGCGTCCGTTCGTGTAATGCTCGTGGCCAATAATCCCACAACATGCGAGCAGGCGAATAACAGTACACCAGCATCTTCGTAGATCCCGAAAGCGGAGCGTTTTTCACCCACGCCGATGATGAAGCCAATACCACGTCATATCCACTGGTCCGCATCGACAATACGGCCCGACGCACAAAGGGCAGTAATAGTTCGGGGTTTTCACGCATTTTTTTTGGAAAATACTGAAGAAAACTTGTACGCACGCGCCGATCACCCACCTTCGCACCAAATTTATCCTTATTAAAAACCAGAGTCGCAACATCAGCTTGCGGATACATCTTTAAAAGCTCATAAAATACTTGCTCTGCACCACCATCTTTTACGTTCAGCCAATCATGCAAAATAAGAATTTTAGGAGCGTGTGTCTTCACTTCGCGCTCCCCTGCGGCGCTCTTGAGCCGTACAATAAACCACCTGCACCAAACAAAAGAATAGCTAATGTTGAGTCAGCCAACGAGTGTAAGAATAGAGCTGATACCATTACGCCTAGTACTGCTGCCGCGTAGCCAATCCGTACCGGATCGTGCATGCCATGCTGACGAACTCGCCGTACAATATGCGCTAAAAGGAGCAACATTAATATTAAACCAATTAAGCCGACTTCGATGGCAACTTGCAAATACCAATTTTCTGTAAGCAAAGGACACACTGCATAAAAACTAGCTGGGCCAGCAGCACCAAGCCCAAGTCCACCCGGAAACGCCGAGACGGTGGCATATCCTCTCACCAGTGCTGCAACATGCCCTTCGTCTCCTCCAAGCAGCCCAGATGAAGTTAAGTCCCCGCGAATCAAAAATCGATCTAAAACTGTAGCTTTCTCATTAGTGAGCGTCCCCCACATCACCAGCCCGATTGCAAGCATTGCAGCCAGAAAAGCCACACCGGTGGGTAGTCGATATTTTTTTGGTACCGCCAAGAATACTACCATTGCGGTCGCAACGCCTAAGCCGATCATGGCACTGCGCGAAAAAGTAGTAACTGTTGCGGCCACAAAGAGCGCTAATAACACCGAGCTAAGGAGCCGCACACGACGCGAACCTGCCTTCACAGCCAATGCCAATGACAACGCTGTTGGAATTATTAGATATGTTCCTAATTGATTAGGTCCACCCA
Organism: uncultured Candidatus Saccharibacteria bacterium; assembly: GCA_964533895.1. Taxonomy (GTDB): domain Bacteria; phylum Patescibacteriota; class Saccharimonadia; order CAILAD01. The sequence goes on from CAZHOZ010000109.1 coordinate 2,778, forward strand.
GCGTGGCAAACGAACGCCCAAATGGAAACTCCGGATGCACGCCTTGAAAAGGTAAAATGGTCGTTTCATTGTAGCCAATATTCGCTAAAAATCCGGTTGGTACAAGTACAAACTGCATAAGTGCCAACACCGCCACAACCACCGCAGATCCTAAAATAACCCGAGCCAGTCGACGTTCAGATACCACGTGTGCAAACGGCTGCACCGCCAGAAACAATACCAAGGGTATAATGGTAGTTTTTACACCCACAAAAAACGCCTTGCCATAACTTGCGTTAAAAAGATTACCCAAAATACCCGCCAGAAAAATAAGCCCCACCAAAACAACTGCTGGTTGATTTAGTACCGTGCGCCAACCCTTATTCAATACCCGAGGCAGGCTGACCATAATCGCTAAGCCAACAATCAGCACAATAAGCAGCTCCTTCCAAATGGAAAGAAGTTCACCGTGCCCCACTAGAGACCCTCCCCAAACTACAAACAGCGCGTGAAACGGCACCAAGGTCAAAAGTGTTACCGTCACAAAACCACCAATTCGCTTAAGGCTTGCCACTTGCAGGTAATGATGGGTTTTTATCATGTTATCGATTCGAAATTACACTGCGAATATAATCATCAAGATTTTCTAGTGCAATGCCAGTGCCACGAGCTACACAGAGCATCGGTTCATCGGCAACGTAGGCTGGTACACCGGTTACTTTTGTCATCAATTTATCAATATTGCGCAATTTTGAACCACCTCCAGTCATCACCATACCACGGTCAATAATATCGCTCGAAAGCTCGGGCGGG
>CAZHOZ010000110.1:0-3561 GCA_964533895.1 uncultured Candidatus Saccharibacteria bacterium
CGTATTTGTGCGATCGAAACTCCAGAAGGGCCGAATATTGGTCTAGTCTCTACGATGGCAAGTTATGCCAAAGTTAATGAGTATGGTTTTATCGAAACGCCTTACCTCAAAGTGGTAAATGAAGTAACCCCAGCTAAGGCCGCCGGTGAAATTGCTCGTCGCCAAGTCAAAGACAACAAGGGTACAGCAGTAGTTAAAGCTGGTGAGAAAATCACCGACGCTGCTGCCAAAAAGCTGGAAAAAGCTGGCGTGGAGATTATTCCTGTAAAAGCTCGTGTGACCAAAGAAGTGGTCTACCTCGACGCTTTTGATGAAGAGCGAGCGGTGATTGCGCCGGCCAACACCGCAGTCAAAGCAGATGGCTATTTTGCTGAGAATATAGTTTCAGCTCGGGGTGTTGGTGGAGAAGCCGCTGAGCTTTCAGCCGATGACGTGAACTACATTGATATCTCCTCACAGCAGATTGTTGGTGTTTCTGCAGCTCTCATTCCATTTATGGAGCATGATGATGCGCGCCGTGCGCTGATGGGTGCCAACATGCAAAAGCAGGCCGTTGCACTCGTACGTCCACAAGCTCCGGTGGTGGGTACGGGCATTGAGCGCCGGGTGGCCGAAGACTCAGGTCAGGTAATTCTAGCCAGTGGCGACGGGGAAGTAACCAGTGCAACGGCTCGCGCAATTACTGTCAAGCACAAAGACGGTAAGTCTAAGACATATGAGCTGATGACGTTTATCCGTTCAAATCAAGGCGAAGCAATGACGCAGCGTTGTGCTGTATCGGTCGGCGATACGGTCAAGAAGGGTGACGTATTAGCTGATGGGATGTCTACTATCGATGGCGAGTTGGCGTTGGGGCAGAATGTTTTGGTAGCATTTATGAGCTTTGATGGACATAATTTTGAAGATGCCATTATTATCTCAGAGCGCCTCGTGCACGATGATCGATATAGCTCCATCCATATCGAGACTTTCCAGATTGATGTTCGTGACACCAAGCTTGGTCCAGAACTTGTAACCCGCGACATCCCAAATGTTGGTGATGAAGCCCTCAAGGATCTAAACGAAGATGGTATAGTCCGCATCGGTGCCGAAGTCACCGCCGGTGATATTCTGATTGGAAAAATTAGCCCCAAGGGTGAGACTGAACTCAGTTCTGAAGAACGGCTTTTGCGGGCGATCTTTGGCGAGAAAGCTCGTGAAGTCAAAGACTCCAGTTTGCGTATGCCAAACGGCAGCTCCGGTAAAGTGGTTGGCGTCAAGATTCTGTCTGGTGAAAATGGTGATGATTTGCCAAGTGGAGTGACACAGCAAATTTATGTTGCGGTCGCTCAGCTTCGTAAGATCTCAGTTGGTGATAAGATGGCAGGTCGCCACGGTAACAAGGGAGTTATTTCTAAGGTAATGGCAGTTGAAGATATGCCGTATCTAGAAGACGGTACTCCAGTGGATATCGTTTTAAACCCGCTCGGTATTGGCGCGCGTATGAATATTGGACAAATTCTCGAGACTCATCTCGGCTGGGCAGCTCAGGCGCTCGGCTATAAGGTGGCCAGCCCAGTTTTGGATGGGGTGGATATCGAAACCATTAAGGCTGAGCTCAAGCGGGCTGGTCTGCCAGAAGATGGAAAAGCTCAGCTCTATCACGGCTTTTCGGGTGAGCCATTCGATCAGAAGACTACGATTGGTGTGAAATATATGCTCAAACTTCACCACATGGTTGATGACAAGATTCATGCTCGTTCGACCGGTCCATACGCGATGGTCACACAACAGCCACTCGGTGGTAAAGCAATGATGGGTGGTCAGCGCTTTGGAGAAATGGAAGTGTGGGCTCTCGAAGCCTACGGTGCGGCCCATACTTTGCAAGAAGTACTCACTATTAAGTCTGATGATGTGATTGGTCGCTCGAAAGCTTATGAAGCCATCATTAAGTCTGAAGAGATCAAGGGGCCTCGTGTTCCGGAAAGCTTCAACGTGCTGGTGAAGGAGCTACAATCGCTTGGTCTGGCTGTAGAGCTGGAGCACAATCACGTAGAAATTGACGCCGATGAAGCTCTTGACGAAGAAGCTAATAAGGAAGCGGCTGAACTGGCTGATGATGAGCTGTTGATGGGCACTGGCCCAGATGATAATGCGGTTGTTGATTTGGCTGAAGATGGCGCCCTAGATGATTTTGAAGTACTTGCCGAGGACGCGTCAGCAGAAACTAAAGAGGAGGAGGTATAGTCATGCAACACGACGTAAACCAACCAACTATCGACTTTACTTCTATAAAGTTGGCGCTGGCCAGCCCAGAGCACATCTTAGACTGGAGTCATGGTGAAGTTACCAAGCCAGAAACCATTAACTATCGTACTCAAAAACCAGAGAAGGATGGCCTGTTCTGCGAAAAGATCTTTGGGCCAACCAAAGACTGGCAGTGTTACTGCGGTAAATACAAGGGCATTCGCTATAAGGGTATTGTGTGCGATAAGTGTGGTGTTCTCGTAACTCGTTCGATTGTCCGCCGTGAGCGCATGGGTCACATTCACTTAGCTGTTCCAGTGAGCCACATCTGGTTTTTGCGCGGTACCCCAAGCTCAATTGGTACACTCCTGAATATGAGTGTGCGGGATTTGGAGCGCGTGACCTATTTTGCCAACTTTATCGTGCAGTCAGTAGACGATGAGGCCCGCGAAAAGGCTTTAGCCGACCTAAGTTCCGATTACCAAGGTCGTCGCAAAGAGCTTATCACCAAGCATGAGGTTGTTGATGAGTTAAATCTCACCGAAGAAGCTGCAAAGGATCTGGCAGATCTGGAGACGAATTATCTAACAGCCAAAAATGAGCTTGAAGCTCTGGCTCAGTATCAGCTCTTGCCGGAAGGAACCTATCGTGAACTCAACATTAAGTACGGAAACGTCTTTAAGGCTGGTATTGGTGCTGAGGCCATTCGTGAACTGCTCTCAGAGGTTGAGTTGGATCAGCTTGCCGACGACTTGCGCGAAGAAGCTGCTACCACAGCAGGTCAGCGTAAGCGTAAAGCACTGAAGCGCCTGAAGGCCGTTGAAGGCATGCAGCAGGCTGGACTTAAGCCGGAGTGGATGGTAGTCTCTGAACTCCCTGTGATCCCACCAGATTTGCGCCCAATGGTGCAGTTGGACGGTGGTCGCTTCGCCGCTTCTGATTTGAATGATCTGTATCGTCGTGTGATTAACCGTAACAACCGTTTGAAGAAGCTCTACGATCTGGCGGCGCCAGAGGTAATCTGCCGCAATGAAAAGCGTATGCTTCAGGAGGCTGTCGATGCCTTAATTGACAATAATGCTCGTCGTGAGCGCGCTGTTACTGCTGTTGGTGGGTCCCGTAAGAAGCTAAAAAGTCTCACGGATCTCCTCAAGGGTAAGCAAGGACGCTTCCGTCAGAACCTTCTCGGTAAGCGTGTTGACTACTCCGGACGTTCGGTTATCGTTGTCGGTCCGCATCTTAAACTGGATGAATGTGGCTTACCAAAGATGATGGCTTTAGAGTTATTTAAGCCGTTTGTTATATCTCAACTCATCGAAAAAGAATATGCCCACA
>CAZHOZ010000111.1:0-3554 GCA_964533895.1 uncultured Candidatus Saccharibacteria bacterium
TAAATGATCGCGCAATAGTTTTTGTGGCTGCTTCTCTACTCCATAAATTTCGTCAAAAAGATTTGGCTGCCGCACTTCTTCCGCCTGATTTTTTGGTAGTTTTGCAATTAGTGACCTAAACTCCAACTTGGTAAACAACTGCACGACCTTATCACGATTAAAGTGGTGCAAACGAGCCTTTTCCAGATCAAATTCAAAATCAACATCGCAGACAATCCGTGACAGCTCCAAAGAATGATAGGCGTCCACCTTACCTTCTTCGAGCTTTTTACGAATCGCTGGCTTTAATTCATCAAGATGTGCGTAAATGCCATCGAGTGTTTTATAGGCTTGCACCAAATCCGTGGCTGTTTTCTCACCGATCCCTTTGACACCGGGAATATTATCACTCGAATCACCCTTCAGGGCTTTTGCAATCAAAAACTCTTGGGGGTTCACACCGTAACGCTCTTCCACAGCCCGCGCATCATACAAGACTGTATCCGAAAAACCTCTACGCAACGTATACACTCGCACATACTCATCTACCAGCTGCAACTCGTCCATGTCTCCCGTCACAATCACCACATCGTGAGTGCGCTTGTGCTGGGCGGCAAGCGTTCCAATAACGTCATCCGCCTCGTAGCCTTCAACGCCAATAACAGGAATTTCAAACACCTCTAAAAGATTCCGGGTGACATCAAACTGCGGCACCAAATCGGCATCAGTTTCCTTGCGCGTACCCTTATAATCTTCATACATTTCATGCCGAAATGTTTTACCAGGCATATCCCAAGCAACTACAACATACTCTGGCTGCAGCTCACGAATCGCATTTAAAAGCATCATCGTAAAACCGTACACACCATTGGTTGGGGTGCCGTCTTTTGTGGAAAGATACGGAATAGCATGAAAACCGCGATGCAACAGAGCGTGACCATCAAAAATTACAATTCGTGAACGAGTTTTTGCCATACTCCAGATTATACCTGGTTTTTCCCGAGTATGGGTGCAATAATGGCAGTATGGAAAACCAGATGTCAGAAGACGACAGGCGCGAACCTACGGAATGGGAGTACATCGTTGGCAAAGAACCAGCCACTGCGGGTGATAAGGCGCAATTAAGCGAAGCTCTAGAAGCGATGCGACAGCTTAGCGGGAGTGCTGAACACGAGAGAGAGCCTAGAAGCCCTGCAGAAGAAGCCCATAAAGCATTGCGCAAAGCTCAAGCGCGTGCTGACACGAGTCAACCAGAAACGAGAAGAAAAGACCCACCGCTGCAAACCCGAATCGCCAAGCGTTATAGGGATGCTACCAAACGTCACCTACCTGAAGCTCGCAAGCGGCTACGTAACGGTCCCCAGCCTGGCGATGAAGACCCCAGTCCACCCGAGTCTCCAAACCCACAGCAAACTTAAAACAGCGCCCAGAAAATCTGGGCGTTTTTTCTATTGGATATAGTCTTTAAGTTTTTTAGAGTCTTTGTTCTTGCGGAGTTTCGCCAGAGCCTTAGCTTCAATCTGACGAATACGTTCACGGGTTACACCAAACTCCTGACCCACTTCCTCGAGTGTATGTGAGCGTCCGTCTTCTAAGCCGAAGCGCATACGCAAAATCTTCTGTTCTCGAGGAGTAAGAAGAGCCAACGTTTCATCGATATGCTCCTTTAAAAGCTCATAGGTCGCGGCATCAACCGGGCTCACCGAATCGTGGTCTTCAATAAACTCTGAAAGTGTCGAATCATCATCTTCACCAACGGTAGCATCCAAGGATGTGGTATCTTGGCTAATCTTCTGAATATGAAGCACTTTCTCTACATCCATTTCCATTTCTTTAGCTAGTTCTTCTGGAGTAGGCTCACGACCAAGCTCTGAGGTAAGGCGACGCTGCGTACGGATTAGTTTATTAATAGTCTCCACCATGTGTACCGGAATCCGAATCACGCGCGCCTGATCAGCAATGGCGCGAGTAATAGCTTGGCGAATCCACCACGTGGCGTAGGTTGAGAACTTAAAACCTTTAGTATAGTCGAATTTTTCAACTGCGCGCAGCAGCCCCGTATTCCCCTCTTGAATAAGGTCCAATAGATCAAGACCGCGACCAATGTATTTTTTCGCAATCGAAACCACTAAACGCATATTAGCTTCAGCAAGAGCATCTTTGGCAGATTTATCACCCTGCTCAATGCGCTTAGCTAAAGCGACTTCTTCTTCTCCGGTAATAAGAGGAATTTTTCCGATTTCACGAAGATAGAGTCGCACCGAGTCGTCGGCAATATCTTTGATGTACTCTTCGCTGGTGGCGTTTTCGACATCTTCTTCGGGCTCAGTCTGCCAAATTAATTTGTCTTTCTGGTCTACTACCTCAACACCCTGATCAATTAAGGCCGAGTACAGATCATCCAAGAGCTCAACCTGTTCTTCTGCCGATGGTACGGCCGCCATAATTTCTTGCTGCGTTACAAAACCTTGCTCGCGCCCCTTCAAAAGCAACCGCTCGACAATGGGCTTTAGTTCCTCTGGTATTTCTGGTGTTGGTACAGGTGCAGGATTTTTTGCCTTGCGTGGCATAAATATACTCCTTCTAAAATAATAGAAAATTGGTTATGGTTCACCGCTACATGAAGCTAGAGTTCGCTTACTTGTTTCATGACGGCCTGATAGTGATGAAGTTTTTTTGCCGCCAACTCCATATCACCCTGAGCCTCTGCCTGGGCGATTTCTCGTTGTAGTTGTCGCTTTTTTTGCTCGTATGTGTGTTTGAGTAAATTGTGGACTTGGGTAAAGGCTTCGAGCCCTCTCTCGTGCTCGGTCATTTCCGAGTATTCATGGTTACCCCGTAACCCCAGCATCTTAACACGATCCCCCAAGTCTGGCAAGGCTTTTGCAAGACCCGACTCACCAACCCGCGGATGATGGGCTAAATACGCAAACAGATCCCTATTTTCATCCGATATTTCATCAAGCTCCAAATCCTCCAATGCCATCCGCGTAGCTGGGTAAGCAATGAGAAGCTCCAAGAAGATTTCTTCAAGACGAGCACCTCGAGTTAAGCGCTTTGTAGCTGTTTTTGGTGTAGGCTTATTGGGCTCTTGGACTACTTTTTTATGCAGATTTTTTGAAGCTGTTTTTTGCTCAACTAAACTCCTTATTACCGTCACATCAACTTGAACAAGCTGACTTAAGCGAGTTGTGTAATGCTCGAGTTCAATACGATCATAAATTTTACGTAAAACTGGCACCAAAAACTGAGTGGTAGCTTTTTTAGCTGGCCCAGCCCCAACACCAATCGTTTTTGTTGCATAATCAAACAGATAATCTATCGCATATTGTGAAGACCCCACATGTTTCTGCCATTTATTTGGTTCTTTGCGTAGCAGTTCATCCGGATCCTTTGCTCCCTCAATTGAAATTACCTCGATACGTACATTGGCTTCCTGTCCCAGTTCAATAGCCCGCAACGTCGCCTGCAAGCCCGCCGCATCCTGGTCAAAACATAGCTTCACCTTGGAAGCGAGTCGCCCCAAAGCCTTGATTTGATCAATAGTAAACGCCGTACCACTTGCCGCAACCACA
>CAZHOZ010000112.1:0-3517 GCA_964533895.1 uncultured Candidatus Saccharibacteria bacterium
ATACCAAAGGCATTGGTTGCTTCTGGTGTTTCATCGCCATTTAGCCTGACTGCCTTGTCGCCATCACTTGTCACAGTTGTGGCAGAATAAGGAACGGCTGGAGAAATTGAATGTAGATGTTTTAGTTATAACTTTTGAATCCAATGCCATAGCAAAAGAATATGCCGAAGAAACTAAACTCCAATGGCCGATTTTGGTGGATGAAGCCAGAGAAATGTATAGAGCTTATGGAATAAGGCAAGGCAGTTTTTGGGGAGTATGGGGGCCAGCAACATGGCTTGCTTACTTGCTACAATTTTGGCAAGGCAACAAGCCACGTCCATACACAGGTGGAAACATATACCAGCTGGGAGGTGATGTCTTGATTGACCCGGATGGAATTGTGCGTATGCTACACATCGCTTCTGGTCCGAGCGATCGTCCTTCTATGGAGGCAATTTTTCAAAAAATCACGCACCAGCCCAAGAGTTAAGGAAATATATTCAGCTGTTGCCCGCCCAAGCGAGAAGCGCGGTAGTAAACTATTGCAAACGATTTCTTAGTTCATCGTAACCGTATTTTCTGTATCGGATATATTTGGTAGATTTTTTAGGCCAGTCTTGCCAAATTTTGTGGCTTCAATCATCGTAGTTTGCTGGCTCATATCTGCGAGATGCTCCTGCCACCAAAGGTAGGCGGCTGCATCTGTCCAAGGATTTTTAAAGTCTAACTGCCCTAGAATTTCCCAAAGTTTTTGCACCGAGGCGATTCGCATCTCAGGTTTTTTTTCTAGGCATTGCAAAATGATTTGCTCTAACTTTGTTGGTAAGGGAAATTTGGCAATGCGAGAAGGAGGCTCTGGAGGCGTAGAAATATGGTTCATTAGTATTTGCAGCGTATTGGGCATATCAAAGACATTGCGACCAGTAACCATCCAATATGCTACGCAACCCAGAGAATAAATATCTACGCGCTCATCAAATTTATGGCTGTTTAAGATCATTTCGGGGGCCGTGCATGTAGGGCTACCCAAAAATTCTCCTGCCTGTGTTAAATCTACATTTTCCTCTTCTCGGTATTTGACGATTCCAAAATCCAACACTTTCAAAAAGTCATATTCCAAGCCCAGTTTGCAAATAAAAAGATTCTGGGGCTTGATGTCGCGATGGATTAGACCAACGCTATGCGCCTCCATAATCGAGCGACATGCTTGGCGCAAAAGCATTACAGCGCGTTCAGGATGCAGAGGGCCAAATTTTGTTACCAGCGTTTTGACATCTATGCCGTTTAGAAGTTCCATAACGTAATAAAATGCGCCCGCTTCCGTGACCCCATAATCATAGAGCTTTACAGTGTGAGGCGATTCAAGGCAAGCAGTCGTTTGCGCCTCCCTTTGAAAACGCTTTAGGCGATTTCTAAAAAATAACCTACCCTTTTTTGGGCTCAATAATAATGTCCCATTTAGGCAAAGTTTTTGACCGAATAAGCCTGGATTCCAAAATACGCATTTCTTGTTTGGGAACTCGAATTCGCTTAGGATAGACACGATCCACCAAAGTAATGACGGGAGAAAGTCCTTTCCAAGTCATAGTAGCAGCCCATAACAAAGTCTTGCGGATACTATCCAACAACGTGCCATTCCAATGATTTTCTAAACTACCCCAACAACGTTCGACCGCATTGTATTTGCTGTGATAAGGGGGATAATACACCAAATGGATGCGTAGCCCAGTAATATCTGCAAATTCGATCATCCGTTTTATAAATTGAGTCCGTCTGCTGGCGATCTGCGGGCCGTTATCCAAATTGATAACCAATTCTTTAATGTGACGATAGAGTGCCTGGTTATTACGCCACCAAAGCAGTAAGGCGTCAACGATAAAATCACTAGTTTCGTTAGCAACCCCAAAGACTATGGTAAATAACCCGCTGATGACAGCTAAGATGCCGCAAGGAATCAATTGCGTTGTGGCGCGCAGGTCGTGATCTGCTGCCTTGGGCGCATCTAAATCTCTGGATTTTCCATTGCGCGAAAACTCACCGATTTTGACTTTGGCTTTAGTATCCAGCGAAATTCGGAGTGCTTCTGGATTCGCATCAGCCTCGCGATTCATTCGCCGCACATTTTCAAAGATGGCATCTGTTTCGGGTATCTTTTTTTAAAGGCTTGCATTTGTGTACCCGTTTCAGGCTGTATCCCAGCCGATTCAGTATATTATTGAAGCTTGACTGACATGGCAAATCTTCTGCTTTGTATCCTTTTTGTTTTATCAACGCTTCTCGTACTCCTTTAGCAGTGATACGGGTATATGCCAATGTCGTGCGGAATGTCGGATCTGCTTGACTACGCGGTTCAACTATTTCTCGAATATCTTTTGCTAACTGGGGATTCTTAATCTCTGTCCTTTTGGCTCCACGAAATTTGTAATTCTCCACACAACGAATGTTGCTTTCTAATTCATTCATCCCCATTTTGACGGCCTCTCGCCACCAGCCAAATGCTCTCTCGGCTTTACGCTCAGACCCGTTCAACATATCTATTGCAATTTTAGCCATAAATGCTCGCTTTTCAAATCCATGCATTTTCTTGGCTGCTTCCATGGCCACTGCTTTTATATTCTCTTCCAATTTTATCATTGTTTGTGTCTTTCCATTTTCTTTCTCTTTTCCTTGAGCTTACTTTGCCATTTTGTTTATTTTATCTCGTTTAGGTTTAAATGGGTAGTTTATTTTTTAGAAATCGCCTAGAAAAGACGCGCTTAGTGCATTACCGCTTTTGCGATGACATTGCTATTTTGCTCACAAGTCAAGAGCAGGCCAGCGAAGTTAAAGCTATTCTCGATCATTTTCTTACCGAACATTTGAAATTACGCCTTCATCCAGAGAAAGGCGGCGTGTTTAGCTACGCGCAAGGCTTTGATTTTCTAGGATTCCACATTTCTACAAAAGGCCGCTTTCCCGGCAAATCCGCTATTGCCCGACTTCAAGAGCGCGTCCGTACCTGCGAAGATGAGCCGAGCAAAAAGGAAGCGATTCAGCGTTGGGAGGCTTATTTTGGCTCAGGCGCGTCTGGACAAATCTTGTCGCAAAAGCCGTCTAGCAGTCCAGCCGTAAAGCCTTTAGAAGAATCCGCCAGCGAGCTGCCTTACCAATCGCCCGATGAAAATATCCCACAAAACCAAAGTTGGCCTAAGATTACCACGCTTTTTTTGCGCTTGTTCCAAGGTAATCCCGACCACTTCGCCCGCGCCTACAAAGGCCAAATGCGCTATGGCTACGCGCCTTTTAATCGTGCGCTAACCGAAGCGGATATTTTGCAGCATATTCTAGGTAAAGAGACCTTAGGCATCTATTTGCTACGCGGAGAGAAAGTAATTTGCTCTTGCCTAGACATAGATTTTGACAAGACCACGCTTGAGTACAGCCGCTAGAATAATCCTAGCCAACTAAGCCTTTACCACCAGCAGACTTGGCAATACACGCAATACTTACAAACGGTCTTAAATAAACTAGGCATTGCAAGCCTACTAGAAGATAG
>CAZHOZ010000113.1:0-3514 GCA_964533895.1 uncultured Candidatus Saccharibacteria bacterium
CAGCCAGCCAGACATCGTATACGCTGAAGCCCAAGTGCCACGATTCAGGAGTCTCGCCGAAACCTATGGCGGGCCGCCTCACCGCGATCGTGCCGAGCACATCGTCGACAAGATCTTCGCAGATCGCGAAGCCTGACCCCTTCCCCCGAGGAAACTCGGGGCTTTCTTATTTACAGAGGCCGTATTACTCAGCGGTTAAGCTTGCAGCCATATCGCTATGTGGACGACACCGCAAATGCCAGTTGATTCGTGCGATATCTGATTCCCGAAAAAGCAGTTGCAAGATCTGTCGACAAGCATCGACCGCCACCTGATCCTGGCTTAAGTCGGCAGCTTCGGCCGTGCGCAGAATCGAGCGCAAGTACGCCGTCGACACCCAGTAATTTTGTGGCCCCTCACCCTGGAGCGTTCCTACCCAAGCCAAAATCGTTGGAGCATCGTCCAAAAACGCTTGCATGACACGCCTATTCCCATCGAGCAAGGTCATTTTCTGCGAACCTTTCAGTACCACTACAGGAAAACCATCTCGGTCAATAGCGCTACTAGCCACAAGTTTGGCTACTCGTACCTGCTCTGCGTGTACTGCTGGATCTGTCAGATACTCTCGAACGGCCCCGTAGGTATACGGTGGTTTTCCCAAAGCTTTGAGCGAGGGTAAACCCCAATGAATACTGAGTTGCTCAACAGGAATTTCTATCTTCTGCCACTGTATATTTTCTGCAGTAATATATGTAACCACACTCTTCAGCTTAAAGCCCGCCAAAATCCCATCACTACCGTTCCAAAAGTCATGCACCGAAGCAAGTTGGGATTTTTCGCCGCTAAACCAGTCATTGATATCGGGCAGTAAGTTTGCCCAATGCGCCCGATCGAGCGATGGAAACAGTTTAATCAGCTCTTTATGCACAAGCTGTGCGGCTAGCTCTCGCCTTACCCTATCATATATGTGCGCTGGGTAGATCTTTTCCTGCATGTCGTTATAAGTATACCAAAAAGAGCCTCGTATCGGAGGCTCTTTTTTAGGTTAAGCGATGTATTCGCTACATCATTCCGCCCATATCAGGCATTCCACCTGGCATACCGCCACCGGCTGGTGCTTCCTTTTCTGGAATATCTACCACTGCCGCCTCGGTAGTAATCAGCATAGATACGGCTGAAGTAGCATTAACTAGCGCTGATTTGGTAACCCGTACCGGGTCAATGATACCAGCCTTTAGCATATCCACTTGTTCATCGCGTGCAAAATCCCAACCAATGTTGTCAGCTTTTGACACCGCCTCGAGAATTACAGCCACGTCTGAAATACCAGCATTGGCAGCAATTTGACGCAATGGCGACTCCAGCGCCTTGGCAACAATCTTAACACCAACTTGTTCTTCTGTGTCATCGGTTTTATAACTCTCAAGGGTTCGAGCAATCTTCACCAGCGCTGCACCGCCACCAGGAACAATTCCTTCAGCCACTGCTGCCTTAGTGGAGTTGATAGCATCTTCGATACGAAGTTTCTTCTCTTTGAGCTCCACCTCACTGGCAGCACCTACTTTAATAACTGCCACACCAGCCTCGAGCTTAGCTACTCGCTCCTGGAGCTTTTCGAGTTCGTACTCGCTGGTAGTTTCTTTAATTTGAGCCTTAATCTGAGCTGTACGCTCCTTAATTTGCGCTTCGGAGCCCTTGCCTTCTACAATCGTTGTATTATCTTTAGTGGCAATCACCTTACGCGCCTCACCCAGCATTTCAACCGTAGCATCCTCTAGCTTGAGGCCAACTTCTTCGGTAATTACCTGACCACCGGTAAGAATAGCAATATCCTCAAGCATAGCCTTGCGACGATCACCAAAAGCTGGAGCCTTAATGGCAAGCGCGTTAAATGTACCGCGTAGTTTATTTAAGATCAGTGTAGTCAGCGCCTCGCCTTCAACTTCTTCAGCGATAATCACCAAGTCTTTCTTACCTTCTTGAGCTAGAGCTTCTAGAAGTGGCAAAATCTCCTGAATGGAGCCGATTTTCTTGTCGGTAATCAGGATTGGCGCATTCTCATAGACCGCTTCCATGCGAGTTGTATCAGTTACCATATAGGCAGAAACATAACCTTTATCAAACTGCATACCTTCAACCACTTCTTTTTCGAGCCCCATACCCTGGCTCTCTTCTACGGTTACAATACCGTCTTCACCAACAGTTTCCATGACCTCAGCAATCAGCTTGCCAACCTCTTCATCGCCGGCTGAAATAGTTGCCACGTTGGCAATCTCTTCCTTGCCCTTAACTGGCTTGGCCATATCATTAAGGTCAGCCACCACATGCTTGGTGGCTTTTTCGATACCGCGACGGATAGCAATTGGGTTCCCGCCGGCTGCAACGTTCTTCACTCCTTCTTCCATAATCGCCTGCGCGAGTACAGTAGCCGTAGTGGTGCCATCACCAGCCATATCGTTGGTCTTCGAGGCCACTTCACGCACCACTTGGGCACCCATGTTTTCAAAAGCGTCTTCAAGTTCAATCTCTTTGGCGATTGTCACACCGTCGTTGGTAACCATTGGACTGCCAAATTTCTTCTCTAGAACAACATTTCTACCTTTTGGACCAAGTGTGGTTTTTACAGTGTTAGCGAGCTTATCTACGCCATCCTTGAGTTTTTTACGTGCATCTTCCGAGTGAAGAATATCTTTTGCCATAATGTTTTCCCTTTCTTACTAGCGCATCTGCTTCTATCGCCTCACTCGGCGTTAATTTCTCCGGTTTTCACTCTCCGTAGCTTTACTACGGCTCGCTCAAATCCTCGAAATTGCCTTGATTGAGTTCGAAATAAGCAGGTGCGTACTATTTACTAAATTCTAACTATTTTACTACTGCGAGCAGGGCCTACGTCGAGCGAGAACCACAGCAGCGCTGAAAATCACTCGAGACACCGCTCGGGGACTATTTCTTTACTACTGCCAGCAAATCTTCTTCTTTGCCAATAAGATAGTCTTTGCCGTCTACTTTTACGTCATCTGGGCCGTAGCTTTTATATAGCACGGTGTCACCGGCCTTTACTTCCTTTACTTCTTTACCAACAGCCAAGACCTTGGCCATCTTGGGCTTTTCTTTGGCGCTATCCGGCAGCACGATACCAGAAGCAGTCTTTTCTTCCGCGTCTAGCTGCTCCATCACAATACGATCTGCCAGTGGTTGCAGGTTCATTCTTTCCTCCTTACAAATTCTTAGTTCTTACTCGAGATAAAAAATGTTAATGCCAACTAATTTCTGAAGAAAGCATTAGCACTCTCATAAGCCGAGTGCTAGATTTAGTATAGAAAGTCCTGCGAAATGCGTCAAGTTAAATAAAAAACCGCCCAGTCTATGTGTAGGCTGAGCGGCATTAATTACATCTGAAACATGATGGCCTTGGCTTGCTGACGACCTTGCCCGATAGCGAGCTGCCAATCCCGCAACATAAGACGAGCCCGAGCCCGCTCATCCCCAGAATAGCTGGCTGGATAGAGAGGAGTCATCACGATTGCCGCAATGT
>CAZHOZ010000114.1:0-2416 GCA_964533895.1 uncultured Candidatus Saccharibacteria bacterium
GTTGCAGCCGATAGCTTACGATGCTGTGAGCTCACCAACAAAACGAGTGTTGTCATCACGGCAGCTCGCAACACTGACGAAGTGGCGCCTGTCATTACGACAAACAAAGCAATCAGACCAAGAATGGGGGCAATCGTCTTAAGCTGCAGCCGACCATGCAAAAAAGTGAGTACTAGTGCAGTGATAATCGTCAGGTTAAAACCAGATACTGCCACGACGTGTGTCAGCCCTGTTAATCGCGTGGCTTCCTGTAAGTTTTCTGGTAGCTGACTAGTGCCACCGAAAAGTAGACCACTTGCAAAGCTTGCGATTGGCGGGGAAAGTGAGCGACCCAAGCCATTTTGCATGGTGCGCTTAATACGAACTGGTAGTGACGGTACGACCGAAATGACCTCTATATCTGCATACCAAATCTGAGCCGGAGCTCGACCCAGCGCACGACCTAGCTTGCCTCGCACGCGCACCGTCTGGCCTTCCGATATCTCACCAGAGAGCGTCTTAACCTTCACGAGCTGTCTAAAAGAACGGTCTCCCCAGCGAATATCACCAATAAAGAACTCATAAAGTTTATCATCGTTCCAATGTGGCGCCCCCTGCACCACACCAACTAACTCAACTTTTTGCCCAATATAATCCTGAACCCCCAAAGCATCTTGTGCTGCCAGGCTCATTTGCCCCCGCAGCAACCCCGCACACAAAAAGAGCCCAAAAAATACAACGTAGCCAATAGCAGACCGCACATACACGGCGCATGCAATGACGGCCACAAGCAAGAAAGCCCAAGTCCAGAGTGAATAATGAGTATAAAACTGCGTCGCTAGACCAAGTCCGACCAGCCAAGCCAAGAGTGCCACCCAAATCTGCTGTGTTCGCCTCATATTTGGCTATCGTACTCTGCTGAGTAGCCTTACGCCAAGCTTGAAGCAGTTTTAGAGTTCGCCGTTCGTAGCCTGCAAAAGCCTCGGAATTGCCTCTAATGGATTAACTCCGACATCAACTCCACCAAAAAACTTCAGTACTAGCCAGGCCATCAAAAAAAGCCAGGCAATAATTACGAGGATAGCAAGTGGCCAAAAAAGCCAAGTCGGAATACGACGGTATGGATGCATATCTTTTTTATTTTAGCATGAGTGGTATGAATTATTCTTTACAGATTGACTTTTGCTTGTTTTTCAGGTTAAATAAGTAAGTTCTATTTGCTTTTTGTAGCCTCGAAAAAACTACAAACCAAACGCTCGATGCAAGCTCAGTTATTTTCTTCTCGCGAGCAATACGAAACTGTTTGTAGTTTTTAGAAGGAGAACACTGCATAATGATAAAAGCTTTTGGTGACAAAGGCGGCTATCATGGCGCCGTGTTGGACGCGGGCCCATAGCTTAAGTTGGTTGTCGCAGCTTTAGATGCGCTTAAAAATTTCGCTCTAACGCGATAAGCAGTATAGTAAAGATGGTACCTGTCGCAATCACAAATATTCCTTTTTTAGGGGCCCATAGCTCAGTTGGTTAGAGCGACAGCCTTTTAAGCTGTGCGTCCTGGGTTCGAATCCCAGTGGGCCCTCCATCAAAATAGTCGACCCTCGTGGT
The DNA here is from genome assembly GCA_964533895.1 of uncultured Candidatus Saccharibacteria bacterium. Taxonomy (GTDB): domain Bacteria; phylum Patescibacteriota; class Saccharimonadia; order CAILAD01. The sequence continues at coordinate 1,584 of CAZHOZ010000114.1, forward strand.
CGGCTTTTTTGATAGATTGTTCTTTGATTCGAAGCCTGTAGCCCGTAGGGCTGGGTTCGATAATGAGGAGCACGCGCAGGAATTTATTCCGAGCATGCAACGAAATTATATTTCATAATCCCAGTGGGCCCTCCATTGAAACAGCCTCAGCTTGCCTGGGGCCTTTTCAATGGAAAGTTTTGCTGGGTTTGAAGCCAGGACCTGAGCGCGCCAGTGATCAGTCGTCCTGGGTGCGCATATCGAGACCTATGTCGAGATATCTAGCGCAGCGTCCCTCCCAGTGGGCCCTCCAAAAAGCTTATGCTAAAAACAGAGGTAATATGCCTCTGTTTTTTGATACAATAGTATTATGAATAAAATTGGGATAATCGGTGGGGTTGGACCACAAGCAACTGCATTTATTTACCAAAAGATTATTGCATCGGCTCAAACAAACCACGGTGCAATTAATAATGACGATTACCCAGACGTATTGATAGCCTCTGTACCTGTGCCTGACTTTATATCAAGTAAAGAACATTTAGAGAGAGCTAAGCAAATGCTTCTAAAGGCTGCCAAAGGTCTTGAGCGTGCTGATTGTAATGCTTTATGCATTGGTAGCAACACAGTCCATATATTATTAAAAGACTTAGAAAGTGAAGTGTCTATTCCATTTATATCTATGGTTGAGCTTGTAGCAAAGAGATGCAAAATTCTTGGATACACAAAAGTCGCTTTGCTTGGAACACCAGTATTACTTTCTTCTGGATTATATGAAGCTGCTCTTGAAAAACGTGGAATAGAACTCCTAAAACCTAATGAAGAACAAGCTGAAACGTGCGATATGGTAATAA
>CAZHOZ010000114.1:2426-3493 GCA_964533895.1 uncultured Candidatus Saccharibacteria bacterium
TCAATGTTTGATCAAAAAGCCGATGGAATTATTCTGGGGTGTACCGAGCTACCGCTAGTTTTAGACTACGAAGTATTAGGAAAACGAGTTTTAAGTTCCGACGAGATATTGGCGGACGGTATTACCGATTTTTGTTACAATTCATAAATATTTAAGATTTGTGCATCCTTTAATTAAGTTGCAACAGCAATACATACGGCCCTCCATTGAAATAGCCTCAGCTTGCCTGGGGCTTTTTCAATGGAAAGTTTCGCTGGGTTTGAACTCAGGACCTGAGCGCGTTAGCGACCATTTGTCCTTGTAGTTCGCATATCATATCAATAAAGAACCGTGATGCTATCGACTCTTCGTAAATACCATTACAAAAAAGATTACTTCGCTCAAAGATTTAGCATAGACGCTATAATAGGTAGTATGACTAATCGCGTCCTCATAGTCGACAACAACTACGTGCAAGCCTGTGGTGACTGTGTTGACTTTCATAAACGTATCGCTTGGCCATATAAAGTCATCAGACCCTTCGATGGTGACGTTTTTCCCAGCCCAACAGATTTTTCACACGTCATCCTAACTGGTGGAAATGGTGCAAAAACTCGCAAGAGTGCAGCTAACTATGAGCGAGAACTAGATTTTATCCGTGCTCGACACCGAGTCGGCCTGCCTACTCTTGGGGTTTGTCTGGGTATGCATATGATTGCAGTAGCTCTTGGCGATGAAGATCATATAAAAATCCGCAGCTCCTCTGAGATTGGCTGGATACGCGTCAAGCGAACCGATCCAAGTCGCCTGCTCAATAATCTACCGACTGAGTTTTCTTGTTTTGCTAACCACACCAGTGAGGTGGTCAACACACCAACAGGCTTCATCACCACTGCTCGCAACCGACGAGTCGATATCCAAGCCTTTGAACACAAAATTAAACCGACTTTTGGAGTACAGTTTCACCCAGAAAAAACCCCATCCAAGGCATTAGCCACGGTACACCGGCGCAAACGCCAAGACATTCCTTCGCGCTGGTTTATTGATCCATACTCGATATCAAAATACGACCGCACAGTCGGTCAACA
>CAZHOZ010000115.1:0-3492 GCA_964533895.1 uncultured Candidatus Saccharibacteria bacterium
CCCAGAAACCACATTAACGGCATCGAGAACTTCTGGGGTATTGCCAAAGTCCGGCTCGCAAAGCTCAGGGGCCTACGAAAAGACCACTTTAACCTGCACCTCAAGGAATGTGAGTTCAGGTATAATATGAGGCATGAAGATATGTATAAAACACTACTTAAACTGCTGCGAAAGGAGCGGAAACGGGCTAGTTAACTAGTCTTGAACCAAATAAAATATTTGGTGAAGGGCTCTTAATAGAGGTATACTGGCTTTAATAGTTATGGGAGGCTATGGCATTGAGTAATAATAAAAAAGACACTACTAAATCCGATAAAAAAGTCATTGTCTACACCACGCCGACGTGCGTGTTCTGCAAGCATGTAAAGGCTTACTTGGATGAAAAAGATATAGCGTTCGAAGAAGTGAATGTTTTAGCTAATCCGACAAAGGCACAGGAGATGATTGATAAGTCACAACAAATGGGTGTGCCGGTTACGGACATTAATGGTCAGATTATTGTTGGTTTTGACAAGCCAAAGCTTGATGCGGCTGTTGCAGCGCTGTAGGTAGGCTAGGAAGATAGAGCTGCTTAGGCACGAGGGCTTTATTTTTTTTACCAGCGATAGCATAATCGCTACGAAGATGAATAAACATAAACAACTTCAAAGGTTTTTCAATAGACTCCAGAATTGGTGCAAAAGACATCCATATTGGTCGGCTTTTTTGGTCGGCTGCGCGTACTTTGGTGTGGCTGTTTCATGGATGTTTACGATAAAAACAGCCGAGATTGCTCAAGGTATTGCGATTAAGATCGTGGCTTTTTCAGCAGGACTCATCATGGTAACATCCTTTGCCTTGGGCTTTGTGGTATTTATGTTACTCTACCGGGCACTAGGTATCAGGCTATCACAGCCTCGTGCGTTATTCTGGGTACCGGCGATCTGGCTGACCAGTGAATATGCACGTGCGATAATCTTTTCCATTTCCAGCATGGGTCCGGGTGGGCGGCTCGGGCCGTACTGGACATTTGGAAATTTTGGTTACTATCTGGCGGGAACACCGCTGGCATTTATGGCTCGCTTTGGTGGCCTGTATCTACTAAGTGGCGTTATTGCATTAGTCGTGGTGGCGGGCTATCAGTCTTGGAGACGACGCTCACTAAATCCAGTTTTACCGGTAATTCTTGTGATTGGTTTGGTTTCGGCCGCTGGATATCTGGCATACTTGCCGTCGACTGGACCGAGTCGAGATGTTGCAGCGGTCAACTATACTAAAAAAGATCAACCAACCGTCTATTCTAGCGATTCTCATGCTTTGCTAGATAGTTTGCCGGAGAATAGTTTTGATGTGCTAGTTTTGCCAGAATATTCGCATTATTTTGAAGACAATCTCGAGCAAGATAGTGTTGTGATACGCAGAATCCTCAAGAGTGATGAGGGTTTAGTTATTCATAGTGCACGTGAGAATATTGAGGGGCTAGGGCATAATATGCTCACGTTTCAAGCTCCAGATGGGAAAGTACTAAACCAGCAAGAAAAGTGGTTTGTAGTGCCTGCCGGCGAATTTGTGCCGTACATCTATCAGGTGATTTTGGCATATGCTGGTCAAGAGCGACTACTGCTTGATTTTAACAATCAGAAGAGTGTCGACCGAGGTGAAGCAATCGAAAAGCCCTACACTTTCGATGATGTGAGTTATGGCGCACATGCTTGTTCGGGGGTGATGGCGCCAGATTTTTATAATCAGCTCGCACAAGTAGGAGCTGATGTTTTCACCAATTCCGCCGCTCTTGACACCATGGGGATATCACCGCTTTTTCATATCGAGAGTGAGAATATGAACCGGCTCACAGCCATCGCTCATGCTAGACCGTTCATTCAGTCTGCCAAAGGTGGTCCGGCTTATATTATCGATAAAGATGGCAAGATGATTAGTAAGAGCGATGCACCAAGTGGAGGAGTGGCGAGCGCCGAGGTAAGAGCCAACAGCACCAAAACGCTCTACACTCAGCTGGGTGAGTGGGTGGTGTATGTTGCGGTAGTCCTTATAGTGGTAGCTTTGGCGCGACGTCGATTTCGATAAAGTGTTGACTGATGTCGGGGGGGCTATTAATATTAAGCATAAGAACTATCGATTAAAATAAAGGATTAAAAAAATGCCTGCAAAAACTAAGGCTACAAAAAATATAAAACGATCTACCAGTGTGAAAGCAGCAAAATCTAATGTTGCAAAAGCTTCGGGCAAAGCCAGCTTACTCAATAAAAAAGTAAAATTTAATTGGAAAATCGCCGCAGTAATTGGCGTAGTACTGGTTGCAGCGCTAGGCTACTTGTTCGTGCGGCTGAGTAGCGCCGGTGGGGCTGATATTACAGCATTCGAAATGAGTACTTCGGGAGGGGCAACACGTGAGGCTAAGGGAGGAGGAATGTATAAGATAAATGGCTCTGGATTCGCTGTAAGAACAATGGCAAGCAACCATAAGTCATACCCTAAGAGTTGGGATAAAGATACGGTCTATAGAGTTACCTATTATAATGCGAATGGAGGTAATATAAAAACTAATAATGCGGGATTATATCTTCGGTGCGATACAGACGGGAAGACAGTCAATGAAACAAAGGGGGTAGTATTAGGTGCGGGAGAGTCCCTATCGGTCAGAGCATCTTGGAGTGATATAACGCGTGTTTGTGGTAACGCCAAGCCAGTGGTGCTAAGAATTGGGATACCAACAGGGTTTTACATTACGGGGGTGGCGGTTTCTCACCCAGGAGCAGCTTCTTCTACTCCATCGCCAGTTTCATCTCCAGTTGCGACACGAACCCCATCACCTCAGCTAAATTGTGCTACCATGTCGAATGGTCAGGGCAATCAGAATGGTTGTGTGACTATGATCCAGCAACGACTCAAGAACCTAGGCTACGATCCGGGCCCAGTCGATGGTATTTACGGGACAAAAACAACCTCTGCAGTCAAAGTCTTTCAGTCACGCAGTGGCCTTACGCAAGATGGGGTAGTCGGTCCAAAAACCTGGGCTGCCCTCACTAACCCGAATGCTGCGAGAAAGCAATAAATTAGCTAGAATAAATCGATACAAGACCAAACCACTCTCAAGAACTAAATTAGTGATTACTTGTATTCGCAACCAGCCGCTCATGCATAATGGGTGGCTTTGGTTTTGCCGTATAATGTAGGTTATGACATTTAACTTACGGGCAAAATACGAGCCCTCGGGCGATCAGCCGGAGGCGATAGAAAAGCTGTACGCGGGTTTGCGCGACGGAGCACGCGAGCAGACACTTTTGGGTGTGACTGGTTCGGGTAAAAGTGTGGTGGGTTCGAGTAAAATCATTATTGATCACGAGGGGAGAAGCTATAGTCTGCCGATCGGGCAATTTAGATCGATTTTTCGTGAAGACCTAGCCGAGCAAGAGGCCACGCAGAACAATCCGCAGGCGCCCGAGGTGCTCACCCCGGCTTGGCAGACCAACACTGGTCATGTAGGTTTTGAGA
>CAZHOZ010000116.1:0-3466 GCA_964533895.1 uncultured Candidatus Saccharibacteria bacterium
TACCAATATTGAAGGCGCGCGCACCACACCATCGATTGTGGCTGTCAATAAAAATGGCGAACGCCTGGTGGGGCAAGTGGCTAAGCGGCAGGCTGTGATGAACCCCGATAACACCATATTTTCTGTCAAGCGACTGATTGGCCGTACGATTGATGATCCGGAAATTAAGCGCGATATGGAGTTGATGCCTTATAAGATTGTGAAAGCTGATGGACATGTAAAAGTTACGATGGGCGATAAGGATTACACACCAGAAGAAGTTTCGGCGATGATTCTCGCCAAGCTCAAGGCTGATGCCGAAAAATATTTGGGGACTCCGGTAACCGAAGCGGTCATTACTGTCCCGGCTTACTTTAATGATGCGCAGCGTCAGGCCACCAAGGATGCTGGTAAAATCGCTGGACTGGAAGTTAAGCGTATCATCAACGAGCCCACCGCCGCCGCCCTAGCTTACGGCTTAGATAAGAAGAAGGAAGAAAAGATTGTTGTCTACGATCTCGGAGGTGGTACGTTTGACGTATCGGTTCTCGAGCTCGGCGATGGTGTGTTTGAGGTAAAATCTACCAACGGCGACACTCACCTAGGCGGAGATGATTTCGATATTACAATCATTAACTGGCTGGTTGAAGAATTTAAAAAAGATCAGGGGATTGATCTAAAAGCCGATAAAGCCGCCATGCAGCGCCTGAAAGAAGCTGCTGAAAAAGCCAAGATTGAGCTTTCAACCACGCAAGAGTCAGAAATCAATATTCCATTTGTCACGGCTGATGCATCGGGGCCAAAACACTTGAATCTGACACTTACTCGAGCCAAGCTTGAAGAGCTAGTCGGTGAGCTGGTTGAAAACTCACTCAAGCCGTGTGGAGCTGCATTGAAAGATGCTGGCCTTAAAAAGGAAGACATCAATGAAATTATTCTCGTCGGCGGTATGACTCGTATGCCATTGGTGCAGAAAAAAGTTGAAGAGTTCTTCGGTAAAAAACTGCTACAAGGCGTGAATCCTGATGAAGTGGTGGCGATTGGGGCCGCTATTCAGGGTGGTGTGCTGGGCGGTGACGTAAAAGACGTGCTGCTTTTGGACGTGACTCCACTTTCACTTGGTATCGAAACCATGGGTGGCGTGATGACGCGTTTGATCGATCGTAATACCACGATCCCGACCAGCAAGACTCAAGTATTCTCGACTGCGAGTGACAATCAAAACTCGGTAGAAGTTGTAGTTTTGCAGGGAGAGCGTGAAATGGCGACCGATAATAAAATACTTGGACGCTTCATTTTGGATGGGATTCCTCCAGCTCCGCGCGGTGTTCCCCAAATCGAGGTGAGTTATTCGATTGATGCCAATGGTATTGTGTCGGTGAGTGCCAAAGACAAGGCTACGGGTAAGGAGCAGAACATCACAATTCAGAACTCAGCTAATCTCTCGGATGAAGAGATTAAAAAGATGCAGGCTGATGCTGAGACTCATGCCGATGAAGACAAGAAAAAGAAGGAAGCTGTTGAGGCGCGCAATCAGGCTGACACCATGGTGTACACCGCAGAAAAGGCTTTGAAGGATGCTGAAGGTAAGGTCGATGACGAAACCAAGAAAACCGTAGAGGAAGCTATAAAAGCTCTCAAAGATAAGCTAGGTGAATCAGATGCTGACGCTGAAGAATTAAAAAAACTCACCTCAGAGCTTTCGGACAAATTAACCAAAGTTGGTGAAGCCATGTACAAGCAAGAGGAAGAAGCTGCCACCGAGACCGGCGAGGCTGACAAAGACGCTAAAAAAGCGGATGATAAGTCTGACGACGCTGAAGAAGGCGAAATCATCGACGAGAAGAAATAGATGCCACAAGACCTTGCGAGCCAAAAACAATTTATCGATTTTCTTATCTATGTTGCAGAACGGGGATATGCCTCTAATACAGCACAGATAGGTCGACTTGATGATGGCTCACGGGATCTAGTTTTGGAGCGGGATGGTTTGCGCTTTCATGACAATTGGTTTGGTGGAGAGCCATTTGGCGGTCGTGAGGTTATATCGAAGGCCGGACGGGTATTATGGATGGCGGTATACTATGGTAGCTTTACTGCTGATGTTGAAGTGGGTACTAAAGTACTACGTGCAGCAATGAGCAAGCCAGACGCTGAGTTTCCAGTACGTGGTCCGAAAACGTATACCGAGAATGGCTATCGATATACGTATGAGTGGAGAGGAAACATCAATCGTTTTGAAAGCGTGGAGAAAATCTATCAACCATCTGGTACGCAAATCTATCAGGCGGAAATAAGTGGAGGCTTAGTCGATCAATGAAATCACTTGTTGCACTCACCATTGCGATAGGCTTGCTCATCACGGCTGGATATTTTGCCACCACCACCGTGAATGAGCAGCTGGCGCAGGAGTGTGCGCGCGGTGACGAGATCAATTCGTACCAAAATAGTTGGGAAGATGTGTATTTTGTCTGGCAGTGGTGGCCAAATCGTAATGAGGGGAAGGGGTTTGTTGCTTGCGTTGGACCTTCTCATTATCTTCGTTACCATCCGTATGATGCCGCCGCCCTGGCGCTAGTTGGTGCGGGAGTTGCGGGCTATATCAGCTGGCAAGATAAGTCGAAGAAAGGTGAACAAGCATGAAAAGAGCAATTGGTATAATATTTGTAATCTTGTGCCTGGCTCAAGCTGTAGTGGTTATCAGTACAGATACTTTTGTTAACTACTCGTGGACTCGGACTCAGTGTGTAGGGGGGGAGTATGGGACACAAGTAGTGCCAGAGTGTTCACTTGTCCTCTCTCCCTTTAACTCCGTTAACTATTTCATAATAGGGGGTAGCATAGCTGTGGCAGCTGTAGGTGCTGTCATCTTCTATAGACTCACAATAAAAAAGCGAGTGGAAAAATCATGAAAACAATCTTTTTTATTGACGGTGAAAATTTTGTCTATCAGCTGCGCGACTCGCTAGCTTCGCGCAAATTGATTCGCTACCGCGATGAACTTTCACGGGTAAATATTCGCAAACTTTTTGAAAACGTATTGCAAGATCCTAGCGTACGCACGGCCAGCATTCGCTACTATGCCTCGAAAATTCACATCATCGACAAAACTCCCGAGCTCAAAGAACGCACCGAACGCTATGCGACGGATGCGGAGGTATGGCGCAAGGTGCTGGAGTCACAAAAAGTCGACTACATTGAAGCTGGTCATCTTTTGGTGCGTGACGGCAAGCCATGCGTGGAGTGTGGTCACCGCGAGCCAGTCCTTGTAGAAAAAGGCGTGGACGTTACGATTGCGACAGATATGATTAGATCATCTGGTGATAATGTTCGGCTGGTACTTCTTTCGTCGGACGGTGATCTGATGCCAGCAGTTTTGGAGTCCAAGCGTCGTGGTGCGGAGCTGGTGTACATTGGCTTTCGTGGTGTTAGTAACGCTGCTCTTGCGCGTGCTGCTGACCGTCGATTAACAATTACTTCGAAGTAT
>CAZHOZ010000117.1:0-3458 GCA_964533895.1 uncultured Candidatus Saccharibacteria bacterium
CTATAGGGTCAGTTTAGCATAACTGGTAGCCTGGTCTATAAAAAATGAGGGTGCTATTTTTGGGCGAAGTCTGTATTATTAACATTAGAACTATGAATCATGAGACTGAGATAAAATCTTTCTTACAGGGCGAGGTAGATACTTCGGCTGAAACCAAAAAAACTTACAGCCATGATGCTAGTATGTTTGAATTAGTCCCTGAAATGGTTGTTTTTCCTAAAAATAGTCTAGATGTTCAAAAGCTGGTTAGCTATGTGCAGGCGCATAAGCAGGATGATCCAAGCCTATCTCTAACCGCCCGTAGCGGTGGCACCTGCATGTCTGGCGGTTCAATAAATCAGTCTTTGATTTTAGATATGAATCGTCATTTTAATAAAATCGGCACGATTACATCTACAACCGGCAATGCTCAACCAGGAGTATTTTATCGTGATTTTGAAAAGTCAACGCTTAAAAAAGGCTCATTAATGCCTAGTTATCCGGCTTCGCGCGACCTTTGTACAATCGGTGGGATGGTCGCCAATAACGCTGGTGGTGAACGTAGTTTGCAGTACGGCAAGACCGAAAACTTTATCAAGTCTCTAAAAGTAGTATTTGCAGATGGCAAAGAATATGTCGTTAAACCTCTAAATAAGGCCCAGCTCAAGAAAAAAATGAGCCAAAAAGATTTTGAAGGTCGGCTATATAAAGAAGTTTTTGAATTAGTCGATAAAAATTACGATGCCATTAAGTCTGCCAAACCACACGTTTCAAAAGACTCCACGGGCTACCATATCTGGGACGTTTGGGATCGTGAAACCGGCATATTTGATATGACGCGCCTTATTGTTGGCTCGCAGGGTACCCTTGGGATTGTCACCGATATCACTTTCAAGCTCGTAAAAGCACCAAAACACTCAGGCACATTGGTGGTTTTCTTGCACAGTATTCACGATTTGGGTGATTTAATAAATACAGTTATGAAGCATAATCCAGCAACTTTCGAGGGCTTTGATAACTATACGCTAATGCTAAGTTTTCGGTTATTTGCTAACTTCCACAAGCGTATTGGCTGGTGGAAGACAATACTTCTTAGTATTCGTTTAATTCCAACTGCTTTCATCTTGTTGCGCGGTATCCCAAAGATGGTCTTATTAATAGAATTCCAGGCCGATACCGAAGAAGAAGTTGCCACAAAAGTGCATGAGATGCGACTAGGGCTATCAGACTACAAGCATGAAGCAATCTTTGAGGAGGACGAAACCGAAGAAAAGAGTGAGAAGTTTTGGATTATGCGCCGTGAGAGTTTTAACCTCTTACGGCAAAAAATCAAAGACAAGCACACTGCGCCTTTCATGGATGATCTAGTCGTGCCGCCCGAAGTATTACCTAAGTTTTTGCCAGAAATTCGTCGTGTGATATCAAGATACAAACTGCTCGCGACAATTGCTGGACATATGGGCGATGGTAATTTTCACATTATTCCACTCATGAATATTGAAAAAGCTAGCGAAAAAGCCAAGCTCGAACCAGCCATGAAAGAAATCAACGCGATAGTGTTGAAATATGGTGGTTCGCTGTCTGGTGAACACAATGACGGTATGATTCGTGGTCCTTGGCTCAAAGCAATGTACGGTGAAAAGGTTCTAGGCTATTTTAAAGCCGTTAAAAAGATTTTTGATCCAGAAAATATCTTTAATCCACACAAGAAGACTGACGCCAAATGGGAGTTTTCGATGGCTCACCTGCGCGAAAATTTTGATTGAGCCCGGGCTAAACAAACTTGAGTCCGATATTACCCACCGCTGTAGGTTATCTAATTTATTTAAAGTATAACTAAGCTAGTATGCCATATTTTTTGACGAGCGGGAGAGATTGCCACCATTTCCCGAGTCCATAGACTTGCTCTTTATTGCTCGCCAGAATACCCAATAGAGCGATGGAGTAGACGATATGTTCATCAAGTAGCGGGTTATTCTTGGGTGGAAGCATTGCCGCCCACATCATTATCATCAATACTGCGCCCGACAAGGTGGCTATTTTGATACCTACTCCAAGAATCAAGCAGAGACCTATTAACCCAAGTCCGGCCATAAATAGAAAATCAACCAAGCCATTGCCAGCCAGCCCACTATAAAAGTCCTGCAGTGGTCCATGTGTGCCAAATTTTAGAAAACCACTGGTTGGTGATCCGCCGTTGACTACCGCCTTATCGCACATTACTTCAACCGTTTCGACTTTAGTTTTTGGATCTGTTTCGCGACAAGTAGCATAGCCGAGACCATACAGCTTATCTACAAACGCCCATAAAAAAATCAGACCCAGTACAATACGCAGTAGTGCCCAATATTTAGTACTCTTGTTTGCTGTCAGCTTTGTCATCATGGCTTCCTTTGTATAGTTCTTATGTTTGAGTATAATCTTAGCCTGCATCCTTCGCAATAGTCAGTCTTGCCTTGGGGTTAGTAGTGCGCGTCTTGCAACGTGCCTAAAATTCAGTCTGGTCAGTATCTCTCGTCTCTGGCTTTATTCTGTACTTAAGCTCAATAGTCATCGCGCTGGTTAGTAGTGTGCTATCTAGCCTATAATGAAAATTATGAAAGTATCGCTTGGCTGGAGAATTATTATTGCCACCACCCTTGGTGTGTTTGGCTTAATAGTGCTCACCACATTAGAGCTGGTATTATCTAGCCCCGGGATATTAGCCCTCATGCTACTGGCAATCCTCGTCAGCTGCTATGCAGTCTGGCTGGTATTCACCGGTACTCAAAAGCGCCTTTTTTTCGGCTGGTTACTGCTTGTTGTGAGTGGTGTTGCTATTATCGGTAGCCTTCACTACTTCCGACTAGTAAACGATAATCACCTATTCCTGCGCGTCATTGCGCTAGCGATCACCTACTGTTTGCTAGTGGGATTTTTACGCCGTGAATACTGGCGGCAAAAACGCAAACGAGCAGCTGCGCACATAGATAGCTCGACCTTCCAGAATGCGGTACTGATAATCAACCCAAAATCCGGTAATGGTCGAGCGATTAAAGCTGGCATACCAGAAAAAGCTAAAAAGCTCGGAATTACTGCAATCGTGACAAAGAAAAATGATAATATCGAGCAATTAGCCGAGCAAGCCGTGGCCGATGGTGCTGACGCGCTGGGTGTGTCTGGAGGTGACGGCACACTGGGTGCGGTCGCTAAAGTAGCCATTAAAAAGAACATGCCACTTGTGGTTTTGCCGGGTGGTACACGCTGCCATTTCGCACGTGATGTTGGCTTAGACCCCAAACAAATTCATGATGCGCTAGAATGTTTTCGAGGTGTGGAGTGCCGGGTTGATGTTGGTTCTCTGAATGGACGAATTTTAAAACAAATCAAAAATAAAATAACTCCCAGAGCAAAAACTTCACTTTTTTCTGTGTGTAGGCTTGCTTTCCCCTCTGTCTTGGTTCCCAATGTGCTCTGAACGCCAAGATAAGCTAAAATTT
>CAZHOZ010000118.1:0-3423 GCA_964533895.1 uncultured Candidatus Saccharibacteria bacterium
CTCTTTGTGTTCCACATAGGCCTGCATACGGGCTTCTTCTTCTAGCTTCTCACGCTCGGCTTCTGAGAGTTCCTCATTTGATATACCGGGCGTTGGAGCGGGTAGTTCGAGGCTCGAATCAGAAGGTGTGGTAGCTGAACTTTGTTCGCCAAGAAAATCCCACGGAGAGGCTCCCCAGGCATCAAGAGAGGGGGGCGCAGCCTGTTCTGTGTCGGGCGATGGCAATTCTGCTTGAGAGCTTTGCATGGCCCGCAGAGCATCCCTGGTATCGGATGTTTTTTGTGTCAGCTCATTTTCGTTACCCGGCTTTTGATCTTCTCTGTCCATACCGAAATTATATCAAAAAACTTATGTCTCCTGTTAGCTCTGGCTCGGCTGAAGCTATGCAAGTACAATAGAGAAAGTTATGAGGGTGAGTTTTTGTATCTCAGGCGTTTAGAAATCGCTGGCTTTAAATCTTTCGGTGACCGAGTTAAGCTTGAGCTAGAGCCGGGTATTTCGGCAATTGTGGGACCCAATGGTTCGGGCAAAAGTAACATTGCCGAAGCGATTCGTTGGGTATTGGGCGAGCGGGCAGGGCGCTCATTGCGCGCGGTAAAAACCGAGGAGCTGATTTTTTCTGGTACCGAGAAGGGTCGAGCGAAGGCGTCGATGGCAGAAGTGAGTATGGTTTTATCTGGCTCCGCGCAAAAAACCGAGCTGGAGGTTGAAGAGTTACGAATATCACGCAAGCTCTACCGTTCTGGTGAAAGTGAATATCGTATAAATGGCCGCAAGGTATTGGCACGAGATTTAGCCAAGATTTTGACGCAAGCCGGCTTTGGTACTTCTAGCTACACCGTGATTGGTCAGGGGATGGTGGAAGGCTTAATCATTGCTAGTCCAACCGAGCGCAAGCTACTGTTTGAGGAGGCCAGTGGGATTCGTGGCTTTGAGCTAGAGCGAGCTGAAGTACTAGCGCGGCTCCGGCAAGCCCGCGAGCAGGCTGATAGGCTGCGTGATGAGGCAGGCCAGTTAATGCCAGAACGAGATAAGATTGGCCGTCAAGTTGAGCGCCTGGCGCGGCGACGTGAGGTTGCTACGGAGTTAAAAACCGTGCAGCAGGCGTTTGTACAGCAAGAAATTATACGCTCTCGTAATGTGCAGAAGAGTATTAAATTGCAGGTTGCGAGCCTGGAAAAACAAATCGTCCAACTTAAAAAACGAGAAAAAGATTTACAAGCCAAAGCCGATGCGCTAGCCTCAGCGAGTAAATCAAATACCGTTGAGCATGCAGCGGTGTTGAGTGCGCTGGCTAGTTTGGATGAGCAGCGCTCGCGTATTACTGAGTCTATTGCGCGAGCTGAAGTCGAGTTGGAGCTGAAGCAAGCTAATCTTGCGGAGAAAAACAAACTTGTACAACCTGGCAAGCGGCGTGATCAGGCTGCAAAACGGTTGACCACCCTGAAGCAGCAATTGGATGAGCAGACCAAGAAGTCGGAAGGTTTAAGTGAGAAAGTTATGCAGTTTGACGAAAAGATTCGTGGCTTAACTAAGCAGCTTACGGCTTTGCGGCAGGCTTTAAGGGCAAACCAACGAGCCGGTTATTTAGGGCAGGCGCTCGGTTTGGCACAAATGATTTCTCGCCAACTCACCGATGAAAGAGAACTTTCTCGTGATCAATTGCGGATTGTGTTGCATAAGTTGGTGCGGACCGTAAGGCTGGCTCACGATTCGGATTTGGCTGACACGCCAGAGCGAATCGCACGACTCCAGCAGCAAATCGCTCGAGAGATGGCGAAGCGTGAAGAAATTACAGAAAAGCAAACGACAATTATCATTCGTATTCGGTCGCTGGAGCTGGATATTCATGCCCAAGAACGTGAACTTGCGGAACTAACGGCTCCAATTCACGAGAAAGAATTGCTGACGTTAAAAAAAGAAGTTGCCACCAGACAAAAAGAGCTCCAGCGTATGGGTGTTCAGCGCGATAAGTACGAAGCTGAACAGGAAAGGTTGAGGGTGGAGTTGAATGGGCTTTCTAGTCAGGATACTACGCAAAAACAAGTAGATATTGCCCATGCCCTGGAAGAAGCACATCAATTGGTGCAGACACGCACACGGGAGCTAGAGCACTGTAATGACCGTCTTGCCGAACTCGCGCGCGAAGATGCAAGCCTTGGCGTGCAGGCAAAACACTGGGGGATAGCTGCTACCACCAAACCGCCTAGTCAGCGAGAGGTTACTCGAGACGATATTACTAGACTTGAAGCCGAGCTTGCATTGATTGGTGAGATTGACGAGACCTTGGTGGCTGTTCATGCTGAATTACATGAACGTGTGGCGTATCTTGAAGGGCAAGCGCAAGATATGGAGCGAGCCGTTGAGGATCTCGAAAAAGTATTGGAAGAACTCGCGCGACGCATTAAGTCTACTTTTGAGGAGAATTTTACGTTTATTAATAGGGCTTTTGGGAAGAGCTTTGCTAGACTTTTTGGCGGTGGTTCGGCGGAGCTTACATTGCTACAGTTGGATGAGGATAATTATGGTATTGAAATCTCGGTACAACCTCCCGGTAAGCGAGTGGCCACACTTTCAGCGCTCTCAGGAGGTGAGAAGGCGCTCTCGGCGATTGCATTACTTTCGGCAATTCTGGAAGTTAATCCGAGCCCGTTTGTGGTGCTTGATGAGGTTGATGCTGCCCTTGATGATCGTAATACGCAGCTCTTTCAAGAAACACTCGGGCACTTGGCGAAAAAATCACAAATATTAGTTATTACACATAATCATGAGACAATGGTACACGCCGATAAGCTGTATGGAGTAACCGCCAGCCCGCGAACGGCTTCGACTGTGCTGGCAGTGGAGCTCTCAGAAGTCGAAGCGGTGAGTTAATCTGTTGACAATCTGGGGGAATATAGGTAAAATGGGGTTCATTCGTGCCTACTGGTAGCTTATTTAAAGAGCAGTAGGTAGTTGGCTTCGGCCAAAAAACTGTAACGGTAAACATAAGTAAGGATTTTATGCTAGTAATTCGTTTGGCTCGTACGGGTCGCAAAAAGTCTGCTTCGTATCGAGTGGTTGCTGCCGAGAAAAGTCGGGCTGCAACCGGTAAGTTTGTAGAAGTTTTGGGTCACTACAACCCTCATACCAAAGAGTTGGTGCTTAATAAAGAGCGTCTTCAAACGCGAGTGAGCCAAGGAGCCCAGCCATCAAACACAGTGTTACGCCTGATGGTGCGTGAAGGCATGGAGCTTCCTAAGTGGGCCAAGGTTACCGAAAAGCAGCGCGCTCCTAAAAAAGAGCCCGAAGTGCAAGAGGAAATTGAGGCAACCGCTGAGATTGCAGCTGACACAGCCGAGGAAACCTCGGCAGAACCACAGAATGATGCGCCTGCTCAAGAGGCGGCAGCTGATGCGGCTGAAGCGGCCACCAAAGCCGACG
>CAZHOZ010000119.1:0-3397 GCA_964533895.1 uncultured Candidatus Saccharibacteria bacterium
ATCAAAACGCCTTTGAGATTGCTCGGTTGTTGTTTCCTCTCCAAGCACATCAGCCTCAACAGCTTCAACTACCTCATCAGCCGCTTCTTGCTGTGTCACAAGCTTTTTTTGTTGCTTTTTCTGGCTTTTTTTTAGAGAATTGCGCCGTTTTTTCGCCTTTGCCATCTGGTAAATCACCTTCACTATCTGTTACTCTTCCTAGTATACTGAAAAAAGTGCCAAAAAAAGCCTTGACAAAGTGCTTGTGTTTTGATATTATAGGCGACGTTCCTAAAAACAGGCGACTCACCCACTTGGGTAGAGTCGTTTTGGTTTCTAGGAGGCTAAACACCACTAAACGTACGCTGTTCTCTAAACTGGGTTACAGACGTGCAGGTGTGAGGCGGAGGGTAGAAGAGGAGTAGTGCTTCTTGGGTTTTCCAAGAGACTATGCGTATCTACACACATATTATGACCTCTGCTGTCATGATATTCGCTCAGGTGGCATCACAAGCCGTGCAACTCCCCGCCACCGCCCAGCTCGCGCCAACCGCACAAGCTGCGCACGCCAGCACCCACACAGTAAAGCTCACCACAAACACTCACCAGCCCTTGGTAGTCGCCTCGATTACTCCTAGCTTCGATGAAGCTGTCGTGAACCCGTTGCGCGCTGCCCAGGCTGCTGAAGAAGCCAGCCAGCAGGTCGCACTAAAGACTAAGCAAACAGTCCGAAAGCCTATCCAAAAAGCCGCTCCAGTAGTTATCGGTGGCTCTGACGCTTTTGCCAAGCTTCGCTTCTGTGAGGCTGGTGGTGACTACACCAAAAACACTGGTAACGGTTACTTCGGTGCCTACCAGTACAGCATTAGCACTTGGGCAAACTTTGGTGGTTACGCGCGGCCCGACCTCGCTCCGCCAGCCGTTCAAGATGCCAAAGCCCAGGAGACTCAAGCCCGTCGTGGCTGGAGTCCATGGCCGTCGTGTGCCCGTAAGCTTGGCTTGATGTAAATCAGTCTTGCCAAATCATAAGCAAAACCCTCGTTCATCTCGAACGGGGGTTTTGTGGTTAGTACTTGTACTATTACTCTTTACCTATTAATAATTAATATCTAAATCTGGGTACAGAGCCCTTAACTTTTCCACCTCGGCGCTGGTCAGGCCACCGAGATTAAGACCGCCGCCAACCGTCTGCGGCAGGGTTAATCCCTCGGCGCTGGTCAGGCTTTCGAGATTAAGACCGCCGCCAACCGTCTGCGGTAGGGTTAATCCCTCGGCGCTGGTCAGGCTTTCGAGATAAAAATCGCCGCCAACCGTCTGCGGTAGGGTTAATCCCTCGGCGCTGGTCAAGCTTTCGAAATCAAGATCGCCATAATGATACAGTATCGGATGCTCACTAGTCCCCTGCAGGGCTGACTTACTATCGCAGCTAACCTGGTCTTCTGCGCAACCCAATATACCAGCGACATCCTTACGAACATCGCGCCCAGACAGAAGCTCATCAATACGAGTATCAGGTTCATAACCAAAGCCTTCTATGCGATGATCAATCCCATAGAGAAAATACAAGTCTTCTCGACTCAGCTCACCGCCCCCCTGCACACGCTCATCGATCTCAGTTAGTCGCCTCATATCGGCTGCCCGACGGACATAGCTCTCGCCATCTGGAAATTCTTGCATCTTCTCGGCTACTACATCGGCGATAAATGGATCAAGTTCTTGATCTGGCGCAATGCCGCGCACCTCTGCTATCCGATCTGAGTCCATGCGAATCGCCACTCGAGGAATCGTTGGCTCACCGTTCTCATCGAGCGAATAATAAACGTAGAAATCACCACCCGCCAGCTGCGAACGAGCAGTTTCAATGCCAGCCGTACACCATTCCAAAGGATATCCATCTAGGCTGTCGACCAGTGGCTGAGCATCGCTGCCCTGATCATATTTTACCCAAGTACCACGCGTCTCGCGCAGACCCTCAGCCGAATAGGCTGGCAGCTCTATTAAGAACTGAGTATAGATCTTGGAAAAACTCTCGGTCGCAAGGAGCTGTTGGAAAGCTTGATCATCCAGACGATCGCTAGTGTTATCTGGTGCTTGTCGCTCCGACTTTGAGATACCAAGTTGCGACGCTTTGGCCTCAACGGAGGAGAGTGTTAATGCTAACGCTCGCGGATTGAGTGGCGGAAACGGTGCCACCGTATCGTCACTGCGACGGGCAAAACGGGCCGACTCGTGTCCATCGTCGTCTATCTTCTTCTCAAACTTACCCATCTTAGTCACCGAAGTAAAAGCCCAATATTTAAGCCACATTGGATACACCGCATCTTCACTTGTCAGATAGTCAACCCAACGATCCAAGCTCTCCTCTTGAGAGGCAATTATCTCGTGCGCTTTCTCGTGACGATACTCATCAGTGATAGGAATATCGCCATAGCCCATGTTGCGGGCGATCCGAGCCTCCAGTTGGTAGGCGGCTTCAGGAATATCTTCTGGCTTGATGACGTAATGCTTATGATAACTGGCTTTAATGCGCTCCAGTACCCGAGGGTTATCTCGATGGCCTTCGTGGGTGTGCTTGAGGACGGCCAGCCAGTCTTCGATCTTCTCTGTGGGCTTGGTATGGATTTCGGTGCCAAGGCCGTGATGGGGCTCGAAAGTTTTTGTCTCAGATTGTGAGATCGGGCTTTCTGCTACCGGTGACTCTTCGCCACCACGTAGAGGGTTGACTACATACTCGGCATCGTGAGCTGCCCTAGCTCGTCGCATTGCCTCCAACTCAACTGGCGTCGAGCGATGCAAAGAACTATCTTGCTTGTGCAAGAACGATTCGCCGTATCGGGGCTGAGGCTCGGATGACATAAGCGTATTATAGCAATTTTTAAGCCGGCCTACTGAAGCTGATACAAGTGCACCGATCGCAAAAAAAAACTATTCTTAATATTTTTTGCAAAAAAACCACCCCTATAACTCGTGGCATATATTTAGCTATTTTTTCACACACCCCTTGTTCGTTTTATTTTCGTATGCTACAATAATCTCATGAGCGAAAAAGCTGCCACCAAATCAGATCTCAAGTCACTAAAAAACGCATCGGATCTTCGTTTCGATAAAATCGATGAGCGTTTCGAGAAGATTGATGAACGATTTGAGAAGATCGATGAACGATTTGAGAAAATCGATAAGCGTTTTGAGAAGATCGATGAACGATTTGATCGAATGGAAGTCCGCTTCGATGAAACAATGCAGCTCTTATCCGATTTTGCCAATAGCATAAATACTCGCTTTAACCGAGTTGAAGAACGCTTGGATGCGCACGATGAAGAGTTCCGCAAGCTTAATTTGAAAACTGACCACATGTTAGAACGACTCAATCAGCACGATGAAGAGTTCCGCAAGCTCAACGAAAAATATGATCACTTGA
>CAZHOZ010000120.1:0-3367 GCA_964533895.1 uncultured Candidatus Saccharibacteria bacterium
ATAATTCCGGCAGAGTTACCACCGGCATCAATAATACTCTCTCCCATTCCAGCGCCAACAATCGTAAGATTCCCCTCGCTCACAACATTCGTACTAATATTCCAGGTGCCAGCTGGTATATTGATCGTATCGTCTCCATACACTCCAGAGCCAACACAACCGCCGGTATCAGCATTATTATTTGCTGACAGAATAGCATTATCGATACTACAGCCACCATTCAAAGTGAGTGATGCCGCACTGGCATGACCCAGATGAAATAGGCTCATAACAAAAAAAGTTATTGTGACTATAAAGATATTAACAAAAAACTTTTTCATAATTCACCAGATTATTACATTGATTATAGCATTAGAGTAATCACCTACCCAAGAGAAATGCCAGATCATATACCTCTCACTCTACAAGCCATAGATCGCCGCCGGAACTGCTATTAGGAATCAGACTTGGTTCGTCGGCTAACGGTCCATCGACTAGCGCTGTCGGCCTACATGGTGAATCAGAGTTGGTGGAGCTGGGGAGACAGCAGACTTCTCCCTGCGATGCTCGACAAATCTTAGAATAAACTCCAGGTTTGTTCTGCACTTCTCGTTCGCCGAGCTCTGCGGGATTTATCGCACTGTAGCCAAACCAAGTAAAAAGCCGACACAAGGTCGGCTTTTTACTTGGTGGAGCTAGGGAGACTCGAACTCCCGACCTCTTGCATGCCATGCAAGCGCTCTAGCCAACTGAGCTATAGCCCCATACTATGAATAATCTACCAGATTTTTGAGATGCGTTTAGTATTCTTTTTCACCAAAATGCTAAAGCGCTTGGGTAATAACGCACGACTAGCGTCGTGACAGGCAACTTCAGCTATAGCCCCATACTATAAATAATCTACCAGATTCTTAAGATATCTTTAAAGCACTCTTGTTGTGTCAAAATCTAAAGCCCAACGCCTGAAATAGTATAATCTGCCCACTAAAAAAGTCAACTCCATCCCCAAAAACCGTAATTGGCAATTATCTCTACGTTTTCTGCATTATTTCGCTCAGTGTTAATGCGTACTTACTTTATACAGCACCGATGACACTGTCTAATCCAACTACCTAAGGCCTGCGGCTGATATCCGTCCAGCCACAAACTACCAGCTTCAAAACTTACCACGTAAGCTCATTTCCTCCAACCACAATGGTAGTCTTGCCCTCAGGTGCGCCAAGCTGTTTGAGGCGGCGAAACACCCCAGCTCGACTCATCGCCCGACGCAGACGCTCCACGGCCTGATCCTGCTGAAAATTGGTGCGACCCACCCAGCGATCGGCCACCACGCCCTTGAGCACAAAACGATCATCCGCCTCTGGCTCCAAATACCAATCGACCACCGACTCCATCGGCACATCAATAATTTGCTCATCCTCTGCCGCTTCCCGCAAAGGAACTTCAGTAATAACTCGCGTTGTTATCGCCAGCAGCTCATCAATACCAACATGTTCCTGCGCCGAGATGACCACCACTTCACTGGTCTTAATACCAGCCACCGCAGCTAGTACCGTGCGCTTCTCTTTCAGCTCATCTTCCAGTAAATAACTCGACTTTGAGAGCACCACCACACTAGGCTTATTCGCCAGCTTTTCTGAATAGCTGGCTAGCTCCTTGCGAATTGCCGTATAACTTTCGGCAATATTAGAGTCAGTGGCGTCAACCAGATGTACCAGTACTCGCGTGCGCTCAACGTGACGCAAAAAAGCATCACCTAGCCCCTTACCCTCCGAAGCGCCCTCAATCAAGCCCGGGATATCAGCAAACACAAGCTCCTGATCATGATAACGCACCACGCCAAGATTCGGGGTAAGCGTTGTAAAAGCATAGTCGGCGATCTTAGGACGAGCCGATGAGACCACCGCAAGCAATGTCGACTTGCCGGCATTTGGTAAGCCCACCAGCCCAACATCAGCAATCAGCTTCAGCTCAAATACCAGCTCTGCAGTATCGCCCGGAAGCCCCAGCTCGGCAAACTTTGGTGCCTGATAGGTAGAGCTTTTAAAATGAGTATTACCCCGTCCACCGCTGCCCCCACGAGCCACAACCGCAGTTTGCCCATCCTCCGTCAGATCGGCAAGTATATCATCGCCATGACGTACGATCGTTCCAGGAGGTACAACAAGCGTTAGGCTCTCACCATTCTTACCAGAACGCTGATTAGCACCACCAGCCTGTCCGTCGATTGCCCGCCACAGTTTTTTAACTCGATAATTCGATAACGTATGACTATTATGGCTAGCCTGCACAATTACATCACCACCGCGACCACCATCACCACCATCAGGACCACCTTTGGGATTATGGCGCGTACGATGAAACGAGACCCGGCCATCACCGCCGCGTCCCGCCTGAACATTTACTTGCGCATAATCGAGAAACATAAGAGAGTTATAACTAACGTAAAACTTTGACAGTATAACAGATTTATGGTTAGATTGCACTAGTTTTGTACCTATTTTCTATAGGATATGATGACGGACTACTCGACTATCGAACATCTGGAGGAAGAGATATGTCTGGTAAAGCTGTTTGGATAAATGGATTAGTGCTGGTGCTTTTTGCGGCAGCACTGTACGCGGCAACGCTATATCCAATACTTTTATGGCTCGCAAAGCTAGAAGCCGAGCGAAATACTAAAGATCCGACTTCACCACCCACAAGAAAAGAACGTCGGCTTAGCAACTTACTACTATTATCGTTTGGACTGCATGTAGCTGTTTTTTCTGTAGGCTGCACCTTGCTCGTGCTTGGCAGCATACAGCTGCTAATAAACTAATACTCAGCAAAAACCGACTCTTGGGTATTGCTTTAAGAGCCGGTTCTTTTTATTTAGCTATCCGAACATACATAGCGGCGCTGCATAAGGGCGAAGAAACCTAATAGATGTAGCGGAACGCGCTAGTTGGCACAGTCCGTGAGCTGACACGGTTCCAGCCACCGTTGTAGTTCATCTCAGAAACTGTCACCATGCCACCATTCACGCTCTCGACGTAGGCCACGTGGCCATAGCCACCCCAACCGCCCGAAGTTTGGGCGATTGCTCCGGGACGAGGCGTTGAACCCACTGCGTAACCGGAAGCGATGGCATTATAGTACCACTGACTGGCATTACCCCAGTTTGATGGCACACCGCGGCGGCTAGCCACATAGTACGTGCAATAACCACGGGTATAGCCGTTACTGCCAAACGTCGGCTTAAAGCTCACAATGGCTGGTGCAGGTTTAGCAGCTACGCTAGCAAGTCGGGCAATTGGAGCTGGTGCTGGGGCGGCTGGTGCAGGTTTAACTCCATCTGGAATAATAAGCTTCTGCCCGGCCGCTAAAGGCTTACCTTCTAGCTGGT
>CAZHOZ010000121.1:0-3365 GCA_964533895.1 uncultured Candidatus Saccharibacteria bacterium
GCGCTGTATCCCCCCTACCAACTGTCTCGATTAGATCGAACACACTGTCGTAGACATTTTTTGGTGTATGCTCATCTATAACCTCCCGAGTTATCGTGGTGGCTGCGAGTGCCAACTTGGTAATCTCGTTCGATAGTAGCCACTCATCTTCTCCGACCCGCTGCACCAAATACTGTGCCTCGGATGTAGAAATGGCTGCACCGCAACGTTTAGCCTCTGTACGTATCCAGGCAATTCGCTGCTGTGGACTATGCGCGGCAAATACCTTAGCCTGCGGCAAGCCAGCCAATAGCTTATAAAGCCGCGTACGCTTATCCAAGCCTCGTCCATCAATAACCGCCACCGTACTTTCCGGCACCTTCTCAAGCAAGTTTTTCAGCTGCTCTATCTGGTCTTTCAGGCTTACAACCCCCGTAATAATTACCAAACGATGTGAAAAAAACATCGGTAAGGCCATAAGTGATTGCTCCAGCACCCCATACCCTTCTACTGCAACATCAACTAAAACTTCATCCAGTGCATCCTGATATTTTTTTGCGTACTGTTGGCGTAACTTTTTTATATGTTGCGCAATCGCAAACTCATTATCACCACCCAAAAATATGGTCACGAGCGGGGCCTCGGCTGACAATGTGTACATAGGTGAGTCCCCCGGCCAGCTACACGAATTTTACTAATCGTATGGCCACAGTTCGGACACGGTTGGCCTTCGCGGCGAAACAACTTTGCAAACGTCAAATAATTACCCCTGCGCCCTAGAGCATCCACATAATTTCTATCACTAGAGCCACCCAGCGAGATGGACAGCTGCATTACTTCACGTAGCGCCCGATACAGACGCTTAAGCTTTACGGCACTGACTTTTTCTACTCGTGTTGCCGGGTGTATTCTAGCAGCAAACAAGCCTTCATCAGCATAAATATTCCCCACTCCAGCAAGAACGGATTGGTCGAGAATTGCTGCTTTTATACTTGTGCGTGGTCGGCGTTTAAGTCGAGATTGGAACTCTTCAAACGTAAAGTCTTCAGCCAATGCCTCCGGACCAAGCTTAGCGATAAACGGCTCTTCAACAATTGCCTCGGAACGCATTAATTTTACCCAGCCAAACTTGCGTTGATCATTAAAATACAAATGCGTGCCATCAACAAAATCAAAAATTACCCGCGTAGATTTATCTGGCAAATTACCAATCAGACTATCATTAGGATGCCCAGCCCCAAAACTCTCTCCTCGAGGCTCTCGAAATACCAACTGTCCGGTCATCTTCAGATGTATTAGCAAACTCAACCCTGTGTTCAGCTCAATAATAAGCACTTTTCCACGCCTATTCACTCGCTGAATCGTTGCGCCCAACAGATGTGACTGCACCTCTTCTGGATCGTTTGGGAAACTCTTTTCGGTATCACTTTCTACGCACGCGATTACACGACCAGGCAATAATCGAGCAAGCCCCAGTCTCACAGTCTCAACTTCGGGTAGTTCAGGCATAGGCTATATTATACAAGATATTAATATTCTAATCTGGTAACGCTTGGGGCAATCCAAGGTGCTTGTGTAAATCCGCAACACTCCCTTGATACCAAAAAGCATCGATGCCCGCCTCACTCGCAGCTATGCAGTTCACCTGGCGATCATCCACAAAAACAACCTCCGAAGGCTTTGTTTGGATTTCGGCAAGTACATATCTAAAATATGCAGGCTCAGGTTTAATCGCTCCCACCTCGGGAGTTATAAGCTTATGTATTGTCGGCGCATTATCTATCTGTTTCCAAACTGACTCGATCCAAGTTTTCCCACTATTTGAAGCTAAGGCGAGCGAAACGCTTTTGGATTGCAAGTCACACATCAGCTTAATCATCTCCATATCAACCGACTGTTTGGTGTGGACTCCCAAATAACTAAGACCAGAATGAACACCAAGAGGCATAATTACTCCAAGAAAATCAAACACTACCCAGCGTGGAAGCTTAGTCGAGCTCACCCCAGTCCTTTCCGGTCTCCACTTCAACCACAATCGGCACCGTAAGCTTAATCACCCCCTCCATAGTTTCCCGCATCAACTTTTCGACTCCGGACTGCAATCCCTTATCACACTCCACCACTAGTTCGTCATGAATCTGCAAAATCATGTGTGCCACACCATCAAGTTTGGCAAGTTTTGGCGCTAGCTGAATCATCGCTAATTTCATCATATCAGCTGCCGTACCCTGGAGCGGCATATTAACAGCCTGCCTCTCAGCGGCAGAACGAACAATAAAATTACTCGACTTTACATCTGGACACGGCCGGCGTCTACCGTACAAAGTTTCTGTATACCCCTCATCATGAGCCTGTTTTTTAATACGAATAATGTAGTCGGCAACTCCTTTTCGCAATTCAAAATACCGATCAATAAATGCCTTACTATCCTCATAGCTCATGCCGGTAGCAACCGATAAACCGTGCGTATTCATACCGTACAAAACCCCAAAATTAATAGTCTTAGCTCCATAACGCTGATCTTTGGTGACCTCTTCTGGCTTCACGCCGTGCATTTGCGCGGCTGTAAGTGTATGAATATCGATACCGGATTTAAAATCTGCAATCATTTGCTTATCATCCGCCATAGCTGCTGCCAAACGCAGCTCAATCTGGCTATAGTCGGCTGCCACAAACACCTTACCTTTACCAGCCACAAAAGCTCGCCTGATTTCACGCCCCAAAGGTGTACGTACTGGAATATTCTGCAAATTTGGGTCACTACTCGACAATCGACCTGTTTGGGCAATCGTTTGGTTATAGCTCGTATGGATACGACCATCCGACTCACTCACCAAAAGCGGCAGCGCATCCACGTAGGTACTCTTGAGTTTGGTAATCTCTCGATACTCAAAAATCAGTTCAATAATTGGATGCCGCCCACGTAGCTTCTCAAGTTCTGAAGCAGCGATAGAGATTCCTGTCTTCCCTTTTTTGAGATCAGCATGCTCAATTTTGAGCTTATCAAAGAGCACCGACTTAAGCTGCTGAGTAGAGGCAATATTAAACTCGGCTTCGGCATAATCCCAAATCTGTTTTTGCACCACATCCAAACGCTTCGCAAGACTCGCCGAAAAATTCGCCAAAAATTCCGTATCCAGCTCCACCCCCGTTAGCTCGACATCGCCCAACACAGCAATAAGTGGCCACTCCAACTCTTTACCCACCTCTGTAAGTCGACCAATTTCGGATAGTCGAGGCTGCAAAACCTCATACAGGCGCCAAGTAATGTCCGCATCTTCTGCAGCGTACTGGCCAGCCTCAACAATCCCAGTTTCAGCGAACGTCTTTTGTCCTTTCCCCTTTGGTCCAATTAGCTCAGTTATTTCAATCATTTCAATACCCAG
>CAZHOZ010000122.1:0-241 GCA_964533895.1 uncultured Candidatus Saccharibacteria bacterium
ATAAGTAATTTTTTGGCTTTCTTCGACATCATTAACTCTCCACTGTTCGCTACTCTACAACAACATGCTGTAAAAATACAATTATTCATTCCGCTCTTGCTTGACCTAGCGTACCGTAGCTCGTATAACTAACCTTAGTTAAAGATAGTCGAGAAGTATGAAAAATTCACCCTCAACCACCCCAGCCCCACAATCCTCCAACAAATGGCGCTCTATCCTTGTTGGTTTCCTGATTGGTATA
>CAZHOZ010000122.1:251-3345 GCA_964533895.1 uncultured Candidatus Saccharibacteria bacterium
GTTAAAACTGTCGCGCCGCTGACAAAAAACAGCGATGTCTCAGCCGCACTCAGTAAATATGCTACTGAAAAACTATACAGTTCGATTGACCTCGAGGCTGAAATCAAGCAAGCTCTTCCAGAAAAAGCAGCCTTTATTGCTCCGCCGCTCGCAAACCAGGTGGTGTCAGCAACTGAAAGGATTGGTTCCAATCTCATCGCCAGCGATCAGTTTAATAGCCTTTGGATATCTACCAACGAAACTG
The DNA here is from genome assembly GCA_964533895.1 of uncultured Candidatus Saccharibacteria bacterium. Taxonomy (GTDB): domain Bacteria; phylum Patescibacteriota; class Saccharimonadia; order CAILAD01. The sequence continues at coordinate 496 of CAZHOZ010000122.1, forward strand.
CTCACACTCGGCTCATGGCAACACTGAAGCGCCCGCAGGCCGAGTTTGACGCTGAAAAAGAACGTGTAGTTTTTGGCGTCAATATCACACCTTTTCTGGAGAGAATTCGTGATCGCCTACAATCCAGTGGTACCGGGACTCTTTCGAACACCGTGCGCAACAGCCAAGCCGCCGAAGTAGCTGTCAACTTACGAGATCGTATCCAAGCTATGCGCGTAGCCTACCAATATACACAAGCTCTGTACGTCATTCTGCCGATGCTTTTTGCCGCCTCCTACATTGGAGCTGTTGCAATTGCTCGCCAGAGATGGAAAACCACCTTTGCGATTACGCTCACGGTAGTTGTGGTCACGGCAGTCGAACTCATTCTCCTTAAGGCAGCCCGTCCCGAAATTATCGGCGATGTTGCCATCGCCTATCAGGCAGCAGCAGGTGTCATTTGGGATGCACTGACAACAGGCTTTAAAAACGTCACGACCAATACTCTTATTCTTGCTTCGGTAGCCTCGATTATTGTGATGCTGGCCGGACCATTCTCCTGGGCTAGAAATTTGCGCCACCTCATCGGACTTAACAAATTACATAACACGCGACTCTATCACGCGCTCAAGCTTGCAAGAAGGTGGTTACGAAAAAATATTCTTGGCTGGAGAGTTGGCGGTGTGGTACTGGCTTTTCTAGCTCTCATCCTCAAGCCAGCAATTAGTTGGCAAACTATCATCCAAGCTATTCTTGCCTACTGTATATACGTTAGTGTCGTAGAGCTTCTTGCAACCCGCAAAAGCTAAACTCTAGCAGCCTGCAAACCCCGTCGATATGCTCGTAGATATTCCGTCAACATCACTGGTGTAATAAAATTCTTTTCTACGTGGACATGAGCCGATGCACTGAGTCGTTTTGCCAACCCTCTATCTTGCAAAACGTGAGCAATACGCTGTGCATCATAATCATATTTGCCAGTTAATGCGATACCAGTTTTACCGTTTTTAACTTGCAACAAAATTCCTCCCACCGGCCTAGCGCACACTAAAGCCTCCTTCCACATCGCCTCAGTTACCGTCAACCCAAAACCTTCTCGCGAAGAATATTGTATAACTGCCGCAGCTCTAGACTGCAAAGCATTTACTACTCGCTCGTTATCATCTACATTCACCAGTACATGCGTGTCAATCATGCCTTCTGCTTCTATGAGTACCGAACGATACATCGCTTCGCCCTCTGGATCGTCATCGGCGTAATTACCCAGCAAAACACACTGTAAGCCCGGTAAAAAAGCTTGAACTCGACGAGCTACCTCCAACACCCCAAGCGGATCTTTGAACATATCATACCGAGATATTTGCGTCAGAAATGGTCTATTTATGTCAATGCCAAGCTCTTGTACGAGCTTATCGGCGGTAGTATCGGATAGCGACCGATTTTTTGACTGCAGTGGATCAATCGAAGGATAGACGATAGATGCATTATCAATGCCGGTGGTATAGCTTTGTAGCGAGAATATTGTGTGATCAACGCCCCGCAAACGCCGTCGAAGCCAAGCGTAGGTATGAGGTTCAGCATTGGTTAGATCTATGTGACAGCGCCATATTATCGGCTTGTCGGCTAGAAACGGTATAAGGCCGATAGTTTGTGGATCATGCAAGATGTAGAGATCGCCATCGCGCGGTAAACTAGTTGCGATTTTTTGTGTGTAAATGTCGTAATATTCAAGGTCTTCTGGCAGGCTATCTCGTCCACCCTGAAGAGCATTATGAAATTGCTTTGTAATATTAAAAAAACGATCATCCGGAGGCAACACCAGCCAACGAGCATCAATCCCCAGTCCACGCATAAGCGGAATTTTACTCCTCAATAGTTCCACCACCCCTCCACCGTTTGCAGTGGCATTGATCTCATAGACTCGTTTATCTTGAAAATACCGTGCCGCGTCTTCCAACTTTGCTGTCTGGCGTTTTGTAAGCCACGGGCTATAGTCTGATAGTTTACGGGCACGAACGGACTGTTGTTGCATCCTTCTATTGTAACGTAAGTAGTATTAATACGACTATTTTAATAAAAACAAGTACAATACAAACATGATATTAGAATTTCTAGAATGGCTTTGGCAGCTAATAATCGGGCTTGGCATGACATTAGTGCTAGCTTACCTGGTATACATGCTAGGGCTAGGGTTGGTTTTTCGCCGACTCGGTACCAAGATGTGGCTAGCTTACATCCCCGCCTATAACTACCTCATTCTCATCCGTACACTCGGTCTCCCAAAGTCTTGGCAAGCAGTTGCTCTAATTCCCTATCTTGGACCAATTTACTCTATTCCGATTGGTATTCGGCTTGGGAAAATTTTTGGCAAAGGCCCGGCTTTTTCTTCTTTTTGGCTAACTATCGGTGCTCCAGTTGGTATGCTAATCATTGCTTTTTCTAAAAAACCATTAAACCTAGCTGTCATCAAAGAACCTCCTCCAACCATAGATACAAAAAAGCTAAAAGAGCTTACTAAAAAACACCAGAAATAAGCCTGGTGCTTTTTAGTTGGGGTTTTTATTCGAGGTTTGCAGCTTCTTTACCGTGGGCTACCAAGGCATAGATTACCAGACCACTAACCACTACCATCAGGATTGACCAGAGGGGATAGATAGGGATAAAGGCGAAGTTCACCATCATAGCAAGCGTTGCTAAGATGATACCAATTACTCGACCCCACATTTTGCCCGCCATAACCGCCCCGCCGGCAAAGAACAAAATGATACCCAAAAGCAGATGTACCCAACCCCAAGTGGTGAGATCAACCACCCAAAGTCGCTGAGTACCGATCACAAATAGCTCATCATTAAATAGTGCTACTAGACTGGT
>CAZHOZ010000123.1:0-3330 GCA_964533895.1 uncultured Candidatus Saccharibacteria bacterium
ACAATTACTGTATAAAAGTATTTTTTCATATTAATCACCGTGTCCTACACTTGGGCAATATTCAAAGGGCGGGAGCTTATATTTGGGGTTTATGCGTACGTGGAAGTGGTGATTGTGGTTTTCGAGACTACTCATAGTAAAGGTTATTTGCTTGCTGGCTGCGTATTCATTAGCGGCGGCAATAACAGCCTGGTCGTTGTAGAAAATATGCGTAACTAGTCCGGTATCAATAAACATTTTAGCTAGTTCGATAGTTTTTTCTCTGGAATAATTTCCCTTTTCAAAATCTGCTACCCATTCAGCACCAACTTTTCCATCTAGGTCGACGTCGATGCCGGTTTTATGAGACTGGTGTCCTGCCGAAGTAATTTCTCCAATTTGCAAAAAACCATTTGGATATGTTTGGCGCCATTTTTGAGAAACTGTATATATAACATCGATGATCTCTTTAGCGCCACACATATCCCACTCCTTACCAAAGCCGGTGCCATTATCGCCATCATATACATATGAGCCATCGGTTGACTTGGGTAACTTGTATGAGCCATTAGATTCAGCCGGCCCTAGGTTTGGTGGAGAGATAAGGCCAGTTATTGTTGATGTATTGCCAGTATTGGAGCTATCTACAGGACCAACGAGTGTTGAGGTGCTTGCATTAAGGGTCTCATCTTCTTTATTGGGGTCGGAGAGGTATATTAGAGCATCGGCCTGCAAGTTATGGAAGTGATAAGCGCTATAGCGCATTCCCAGGTCATTCACATCTCTTGAGGCAGTTGCATCAAATAGTGGCTTGCAAACATTTTTATATAGGTTGGCCTTATCTGGGTAGGGATTTAGTAGGTGGAAGCGAGACGGAATAGATTCCTTGAAGCATTGGTCCCACTCGGCAAATTTTGCATTTGTGGTTGGATCTTTTTTGAGTGCTTCAATAAAACGAGCATTGTCGATGGGGTTAATAGACTTAAAGGCTTCGGGTAATCCAGCTGGATCAAGCTTAAGGTTTGTAGAATCATAGACCGATGCTGCTGAAGCCACTCGGCTCTCCCCTGTTATAAGGGCGGTTAGTGTACCTCTTTCTCCGGCAGCGTTCCTAACTGGGTTTATAATGCTTGCTAGAGTTCCGGTAATATTACTTGGTATATTTTGCGGCTTGTCTATTGCGGATACTGCCAGTCTGCTCGTCAAAGATGATGGATTATCTAAATTAAATAGTCGCCAAGCTAGCCCCTTACTTCGATCATCATACATTCGTGCTATTCGTGTTGACTCATCACGTACTATGGCTTCATTTTGAGTCAGGAATTTTCCACCTATAGAAAGGGTAAGAGCATTGGTATAGGCTTTCATGCCAAAATTCATTCGGTTGAAGTTTTGAGGACCGTCTTCGCTTCCGGCAGTTGCTACATTTGATTCGATGCGGATGAGTCGGAAGCGCAAATCTTCATAGGTGAGATCCTTATAAATTTGACTAATGGACTTACTTTGAGTTGGGTTGGAGTAGTAGTCGATACCGGCAATAGCCTGTTTGAAGAAAGGGTAAGCATTTGTGTAGAAATTATTAATTAACTGCTGCTGGGTAGCTTTGGCTTGAGGTGTATTTCCTGTCGGTGTATCGTAGTAGCCTGAATCCTTAGAGGCCTCGCATAGAGTACCTATACCAGGACCAAGATCAATTTGAATAAAATTAAAAATTTTGTTGAGTGCATCTTGGAATTGCTTTTCTTGCTGAATTTCGGGAAAGGCATTTGCTTGCTGGTTATGGTAGCCAACAATTCTAGAGATTGCATCTGGCTCAAGTGCCACACCGGTTTTTCTATAATCTAGTGTGTAGTTATACTCCTGTCCTTCTTGCATACCTGCAATTTTATAAAAATCACCTCCAAGCTCTTTAATGTCTATAAAACGTTTTTGATGAGTGTCTGCATAAGTCATTGCCTGCCAGGCTGCAACAGCAGCTGAATTGATGCGATCTTTGACTTTATTGCGATAGTTCTCAACTGCCGGGCTAGAAACATTTTCTGGGGCAAGTAGGTTATCGTACATGTCGCAAACTACATTTAAGGCAGCTCGTTTCGGTTTTATAGCAATGTTGGGATCAGGATCATTTACCAAGCTTTCCGATGGACTTGTTGTGTAGAGTAGGATATCTTTTGGATTAATACCGCACACTAAATCGTGATTCATTTTATCGATATCTTTTTTGTAGTAGATATCCCCTTTTGGGACATACATATTAGCGCATTGCAAAATTTTATCGTTATATTTTTTATCGGTATATTTTTGTACAGAGCGAGTCCCATCAAACTTTCGTAAAACTTCCGCATCATTTGCATCTACCTCTGCCTGTGTGTTTTCAGTTGGTTTTTCTATGCTCTTATCTCGATTCCAGATACGAGTTAGGGTCTTGTCACGTAGGGTTGTATCAAACTCCTCGCCAGAAGTCTTGAGTGTAGGTGCATCCTGAGGTTCAGCATAAGCATATCTAACGCTAAGGCTTTTATTAATTCCGTCCCTAACAAATTGAGAACGCATCATTGTTTGCCAAATTGGGTAGGTGCTATTAATACAGTTTGCCCTTGCAATACCTCCAAGATCTTTACCGGGATTAGTTTTTAATTGTACCGACTCTATGACTGAACGTTCTTTGCCATCAAGGACGGATACAACTTTTTTAGTTTTAATATCGCAACGATTGTCTACTGGCAAAGTTTGGTATTTTGCTTTCTCCCAGTCGATTTGAGCTAATTTGTACTCATATGTGCCAGCTTCTGGCTTTACAGCATCACCAGGGGCTGCGATGGTCGTATTGCCCCCCACCTCAACTTCATAGGCCATTTTTGAAGCACCACCATCTTCTATTACCAAAGCTTGAACAGTACCAACAAATGTTTTCATATTAGTAAATGATAGTTTTAATACTTGTGCGGGGTGCTTCCAGGCGAAGAAAATAATGAGACCAAAGACAATAAAAGGAAGAAGAGCCAACAGGGGAATGAGTAGTATTACATACACGATGTACTGATCTTTTACATTGACGCCAATTTTTCGGAGACCCGCCTGAGCACTGCGTATTCCAGCTGAAATAGCGGTACCGACACCAGTCTTAGATGCAATGGCTTCGGCCGTCTTGAGTCCTGCTGCTGCCGCGGCAGCTCCAGCTCCATCCTGGTCTTTGATATTTTTTAGATCTTTTAGTTCTCCAGTAGCATTGAGCCCGCGCCCAACTGAACCGAGTGCGGCCTTCCCTACCGATTTGCTGGCGGCATCGGTGCCAGCTTTTTTAGCAGCATCACCGGCGGCTTTTCCTCCCGCTGAGGTAGTTTTCGTACT
>CAZHOZ010000124.1:0-711 GCA_964533895.1 uncultured Candidatus Saccharibacteria bacterium
CGCCCGAAAGCGCTGGCTCAGTGGCGCCCGGATAACCGTACTCGATATTCTCGAAGCATATTTCGCCTCGAGGATTATCGAGTACTACCGGGTTTTCCGGTGTCACCACGGCCGGCCGTGTCGCAAACAAACAGGTGAGCTCATCAAGGGCTGGCAGACCTTCACGCAGAACGCGCTGAAGTTCCTGAAACCGGTTGAGATTACTCCACATCCGCTCCAAGATTCCGGACAGCAAGATCAAGGTACCAACCGACACACCACCATTCCAGGCCAAAAAAGCAACCGGATAGTAGGTGGCACGCAAGAAGGCCAGACAAATCATTTGATAACCAAGGTGATGACGCCATTTCGGCACCGCCACCCGTTCCGAAGCCACCAGTTCATCCATACTATTGGCATGACGGCTGGCAAACTCACGCGTCAATCCCTGCTCATCAATGGTGATGGCATGATGCGATAGCTCGGCTTCGGACATCTCCAGATGTTTCATCTGAGCCCGATACTTCGTGAAATGCGGTCGGCTCAAACTCTGAGACCAGAGCATCGTCACACCATAGAGTATGATTGAGCCCAAAGCCAGCAGGCCAGCTCGCCAATCAGCCGTAAAGCTGAAAACGAGAATAGCGGCAATTCGAAAGCACAACGGTATGACATTAAAGCAGATTTGATCAGTCAAAACATCAACCTTCTTGTGGTTGCGTGCCACCATCG
>CAZHOZ010000124.1:721-3301 GCA_964533895.1 uncultured Candidatus Saccharibacteria bacterium
AATTCTCAGTATGATAAGTCATGCCGAGAGCCAGCAAATGCTGTGATCCGAGTACGTTAATGAGCGCATAATTGCCCCACAGGGCTCGAAAGCGATAGCGATCAGCCAGACGGTCAAAAATTTCTTCAATTCCGTAGGCCACCAAAACCGCAATCGTCACACCAATTGTCCAGCGTAGCACCTGATTGCTATGCAAACCGGTATCGATGTAGAGCTTCAGAGGATAAGCCTGAAACAACAGCATCGTTTCACCAATCAGCATAAAAAACAGCGTCAGCCAGATGTTCCGCACAATAGCAGAACGCTCCAGCCGACAACGCTCATACTGCCCCATTGCTCGATACAACTCGAGATAACGACGCAACATTTTCGATCCTTTCACTTGGAGAAGATGAGTTTTTTCACCGCTCGTTGTCGAATAACTTGTGAAGATTCGGAGTGAAGTCCTGGCTATAATCCAGGTACCTCCTCCGAGGCGGTGCGTATGCATCTGCACCGCCACAGAGAGGGCCACGGAAAGACATTAAATATTGTGTATACCTTTAATGCCATTACCGAAGATCACTAAGTTGTTAAACAGAAGATAAAAGCGTATGCCAATAAACCAGGATTTGTCGATCCTCGTGGATACCGCGTTCTGTTTCTTTAGTGCTTTTACAGTAACAATAAATGTAGAAAAGAGTTCAGCTACTACTTAGTTGTAGTAGAAGATAACCACGAGTCTTATGACGCGATAAACAGTCGCTTCATCGACGTACGCGCAAACAAGCCAGGTGTTGGCAGTTGGATAATAAGACTTATAGTATTCATAATATCGCTATATTACACGCTTATGCTTATTGTGTCAAGTATTTATGCCTAACTTTATATATTTTTATCAAGAGTTTTTGTCAAATATGCCTCGATAAACGGCTCTATCTCGCCCGATAATACCGCATCCGTATCACTGGTCTCGTAATCCGTCCGATGATCTTTGACTTTTTTATAAGGGTGGAGCACGTAGCTGCGGATTTGTTGTCCCCAGTCGGCTGATTTAACCTTGCCGCGCAGCTCAGCGATCGATTCCAGATGTTGCTCACGCGCCAGCTCTGCCAGTTTGGCGGCGAGTATTGACATCGCTTTGGCCTTATTTTTTAGCTGCGAACGCTCATTTTGAATTGACACCACAATACCAGTCGGAATGTGGGTTATGCGTACCGCCGAGTCGGTGGTGTTAACACTCTGACCACCATGACCGCTAGCCCTAAATACGTCAATTCGCAAGTCTTTCTCATCGATATCAATGCCTTCCATTGGAATCTCTGGCACTACATCCACCAGCGCAAAGCTGGTTTGGCGCAAACTATCACTATTAAATGGTGAAAGCCTCACCAGCCGATGTACACCTTTTTCGCTTTTGAGCTTACCAAACGCAAAGGGACCGGTAATTTCAAGCGTAGCCGACTTTATCCCAGCCTCTTCACCGCGTGAAATATCTACAAGTTTTGCTGTTAGCTCTAGCTTCTCAACTGCCCGCGAGTACATAGTAAGTAGCATCTCAGCCCAATCCTGAGCATCAGTGCCACCAGCACCAGCCGATATCTGCACAATGGCCGCATTTTTATCGTAATCACCAGCCAGTTTTACGGTAATCATCATCTGCCGCACTGATTCTTCGATACTATCAGTAGATTTCGCAAGATCCTCTACTAGTGACTCATCAGACATTTCCGCTAGCTCAAGCATAGTTTTAATCGAATCTTCCATAATCGTCCAGCTCTCAATAAACTGCCTTAGCATCGCTGCCTCACGACTTACCTTCTGGGCTTCTCCCTGATCAGACCAAAAATCAGGCGCATTCATGCGAGCCTCTAGCTCGGCGAGCACCTTTTGCTCCGAATCCAAGTGCAACTGCGCAATCGCGCCTTGCACCTCTTCTAGCAAATTACTTAAGCGTTCGATAATTGGTTTCATATTAATCCATATTATACCTGGTGAGACCTTATCTCACACCCCAGTCCATACTTTTGATAAGCTCTAAAAGTATCCAAAAAGGTTTTCTACCAGTCGTACTCTTGAAATATGGTGAGTTATTTGCACATCTGTACCATTGGAGACATCCAGAAAGCTCACCACGACCAGGTAATTCTTGAGCGAGGATTGTTTGAGGCTCGATACGAGCCGAGTTCCGCAGCTCAAGACTAGCTAGACGTGAGTGAGTGCTTCTAGCTTGACGACTGGTGCAAGAAGATTTTTGCTTACTTTTCATCTCTTGAAAAGTAAGAGGGGTAAGCAGGGTGCAGCCCTGCAAAGAGAGCTTTTGTTAAATACTTATAGTAAATTAAAAAATGAATGGGGGTCGGTGCGAGATAAGGATACTGTGTGAGAGGCTTGTAGCCTTACTGTGAGTTTTTCATCTCTTGAAAAGTAAGTCATGAGAAAAACCTTACTTAAGAGAGAGGTTTTAGTGTGACAAAGAGCGCGCAAGATGCAAACCTGCGGGGAGGGATGTTGACGCGACAAAAGTATGGTTGGGCAGCCGATGGCTGTAAATTATTTACAAATATCGTCAATGAGTTCTTGATCCCCATCTGCACTTGA
>CAZHOZ010000125.1:0-3282 GCA_964533895.1 uncultured Candidatus Saccharibacteria bacterium
CCAAGAATGGTGTTCTCTAAAGGTGAAGGGCCACGATGGCGGGGGAGAAGAGACGGGTGGATGTTAATAATGCCTTTTGGAAAAACGTTGAGTGTCTCATCAGGAAGAATTTTGCCGTATGCAAAAAGCACGCCCGCTTCTGGCTGCAGTTGAGCAAGCTGTTGTGTAATTTCTGTGAGTTTTTGCGGGGTAAAAAGTTTGATGTTGTGTTTGGTAGCTAGTTGGGCTACATGTGTCGTGCGTTGGTGCGCGTGGCCATGCTGCTTGCCAGAACGCGATACAACCCCCACAACTACTACGTCTGCGGAGTGTATTAAGTCTTCAAGAATTGTAGCGCTAGCCTGGCCTGAGCCAAAGAATATAAGACGGGGTTTAGTGGTGGTGGTTTTGGGCATCTAAAATCTCCTGCGGGATAGCATCGACACTCACCAGCTGTCCGTCATCATTGAGTCTGAGTAGGCTCGAAGCGTCTTGTACGATGTCAATAAAAAGTTTGCCTTGCATGTGGTCGATTTCATGCTGGAACACTCGAGCCGGAAAGCCTTCGAGTGTGAGTCGCACTTCTTCGCCTTCTAGTGTCATTGCCTTTACTTTGATTTTACTAGCGCGGGGAATTTTCGCGTAGTAGCCAGGAACGCTCAAGCAGCCCTCTACATCGACAACAAAGTCGCGACTCTTTTGGACGATCTCGGGGTTGAGAAAAGTCAGGAAAGTTTCATCTTTGCCATCTTCAAAATTATTGCGCACAACGGTCAGCTTAGTAGTCTCGCCGACTTGAATTGCTGCCAGTGCAGCACCGTATTCGCTGTCGTGATCCCAGTCGAGTGTGGTGTCAATCATGTCTTGGGCAAGCTTTTCAATTTTAGGCGTGACCCGTGTAACTCGTAAAGATTTTTGACGAAGCTTATGGTCGGGAATGGTGACGAGTTTTCGTATCATTATGTTATTACATCAGAAAATAGAAATTGGGTCAATGTCGTATGAAGTGTCACGCGGGAGTAAAGTTGCTAACTGTGTCAGTTTTTTTCGGTGGCTGGTTTTGCAGATAATGTGTGCGCTGTAACCGTGACGGGTACGTGCGTGGTTTGGGGTAGCTGGACCAAGGGTGGTGATACCAGCCGGTAGTGATGTTTTTTGCAGCCAGTGTTCAGCACTTAACAGAGCTTTTTCTGGAGTGGTGGCAAAAAAGTTAATACGCGCCAAATATTGGTATGGTGGATAGTTAAAATCTTGGCGACGGCGGAGCTCTTCGGCTGTAAATGCACGCCAATCATGAGAGAGGATGTTTTTCCACAGAGGGCTGTCGGGTTGTTTGGTTTGGATAATGACCGCACCAGTTAGTGCACCGCGTCCAGCTCGTCCAGCGGCTTGCATAATTAGGCTCACACCGCGTTCTCGGCTTTGATAATCATCACCAAATAAGAGCTCATCACCAGCTACAATCCCAACCAAGGTGACGCGTGGAAAATCTAGGCCCTTGGCAATCATCTGCGTGCCAATTAGTATGTCGATATCACCACTTTCAGCACGGCTCAGTATATTTTCTAATGATATCTTACTGACCTCATCACGATCGATGCGTGCCAGTTTGGCTTGAGGAAAATACTTCTGGACTTCTTCTACGAGCTGCTTGGTGCCGAAACCGTGATAGCGCAAGTTGCCACCACTGCAGGCCGGACAAAGACTGGGGGGAAATTGGCGATAGTTGCAAATATGGCAGCGCAACCGACCCTCATCAGCATGAAAAACTAGACTTGTGTCGCAAGATGGACAACCCAGCGTTGTGCCGCAATCTTCGCAGCTGAGGCGGCGCGCGGAGCCGCGTCTATTGTGCAGTAAGAGTGCTTGCTCACCGCGTTCCAGGCGTTGCCGTAATCCTGCAATAAGCTGTGGCGATAATGGGGCATAGATTCCTTTCATGTCAACCGTTTGGACGCTCGGAAGACTTTGATTATTGTGTCTTTTTTCGAGGCGAACTGATTCGAGACGGCCCAACTGTGCTAGCCGAGTTGTAACAATATCGTGGGTGGCACTACCAAAAACGAGCCGTGACTGTGTAAGCTGCGCTATTTTTGCAGCCACCTCGCGAGCTTGGTAGCGGGGAGCGTTTTCTTGTTTGTAGCTGGTGTCGTGGGCTTCATCGACGATAATGAGACCCAAATTTTGGATAGGTAAAAATAAGCTTGAGCGCGGTCCAAGATACAGCTTTGGCTCGGTATTTTTCAGGCAATCGAGCCAAATATTGCGACGCTGGGTGGCTGTTAAACCGGAGTGAGTGAGCACCATATCTTGAGAAAAAAGTCGGGATAGTCGCTTTGCAAGTTGTTGAGTCAAAAATATTTCTGGCGACATGTATAAAACGGATTTATCTTGACTCAAAAGATGTTGAATCAACTTTTCATAGATGTGGGTTTTGCCAGAGCCGGTCACACCACTTAATAGTACGGGTTTGCGGGCCGCAACGATTCGAGTGAAAGTATCATCCTGGACTTTAGAGAGGGTGACATTGTGGTTATTGGTAGGTTGTTGTTTGGGGGCAGTACTGGTTAGCTGGCGTCGTTTGGCGGTGAGACCGCTCGGTAAGAGTGTGCTCCACACAGCGTGACTGGATGCCGCATAGTAATCCTTGAGCCAACCTGCGGTTTCTAGCAGATGAGGGGGAAGGATCAACCCTTCGAGAACGATGTCGATGGGCTTGATGGCGATCTTAATAGACTGAGGTGGCTGTGATTCACTCAGCACCACCCCCAAACTTTTTTGGCGGCCAAATGATACGCGCACTAATTGGCCAGGGCTTACCATCTGTTCTGATGTATGTGCGTAGGTAAAAGTACGCGGGGTGAGCTGGGCATAGGCTCCCACATCAACTTCATAATAACGTATTATTTCACTCATCTGTTTTCTAGTGTACACCTTTATCTTGGTTGCGGTCGGTTCATCTGCCAGGTATGATAGATAGAGTCAGTACATCGCTCTAGAGGGGATGTCTTGTTGTTGTAAAAATATGGATAAGAAACTACGCCGACGATTATATTTAGTGATTCTTGCTGCTGTACTTGCGGTGATATTAATTTTACCGCGCGAAGATCGGGTGCTGCGTACGGTTGGCTTGAACATTGGTAGTCCGCAGGTAAAACTCGGTCTTGATTTACTTGGGGGAACGAGTCTGACGTACGAGGCTAAGCTCGATGAGATGCCTGCTGGAGACCGAGCTAAGGCGATGGAAGGGGTTATCAATGTTATCACCAAGCGTGTTAACCCAACCGGTACAAGTGAAGTGGT
>CAZHOZ010000126.1:0-3273 GCA_964533895.1 uncultured Candidatus Saccharibacteria bacterium
GGAGGCGGGGCAGCGGGAGGCGGTGTTGGGGCCAGAAGCAGGTGGTTGCAGCCGAAGTAATAGTAATACCACGTTCACGCTCTTGTTCCATCCAGTCCATGGTGGCTTCACCTGCATGCACTTCACCAATTTTGTGCGTCTTGCCAGTTCGATACAGTACCCCCTCACTGACGGTGGTTTTACCGGCATCAATGTGGGCAATAATACCAATATTACGTGTGTTTTCGAGAGAATATTCGCGGGCCATATAAATCCTTATATTTAATCTTTTTGGTAATTATTAGTAGCGATGCATAGCGCAAACTAAAAAATAGCGCGTGGCGCGTATCAGGTACATACTAGCATAGTTAAATTTCTCCTACAAGCTCTCACGACTAAGTCAAGACTAGCTTAACTTACTAATGAATAATTCCTCGCCACCAATATTTTTTGCAAGTATACTATCGTGTGAGATATAGATAATCGCACCCTCATAGTTTTTGAGAGCATTTTCCAACTCCTCAATTGACGGCAAATCTAAGTGGTTGGTTGGCTCATCTAAAATAAGCAAATTCGGTCGCTGTGCAAATAAGGCGATTAGCTGAATGCGGGCCTTTTGTCCACCTGAGAGTTGCTCCACCGGTACCGCTCCGTCATGTCGTTCAAACAAATATTCTCGCAGGGTTTTAACAATTATCTCGTCATTTACCGCCCTACCAGCATGCGAATAAATATCAGCCACAGCTTCAGCGAGCGTCATCGTAAGGTAGCGCACATCAATCTCTTGCTCATACTTGCCGAGCACCAACGATGGCGAACACTCAATCACTCCACCAAATACCGTACTCCCCAGTTTTCGACCCTCTACCGTCGCCGTAATAGCATCCACCAATGTTGTTTTACCAGCACCGTTACGCCCAATGATATGCACTCGCCCACCAGCGCGCAATTCAAAACTTATATCAGCAAACAACGACTCTGTGTAACCCAAAGCAAGTTCATCGACACGCACCAAGCTAGCCGCGTTAGCGGCTACCGTGTCGCGAGCATCACGTAAGTTTATTGATTTTGCCTTATACTTCTCATACTGCTCGGTTTGATTACGCTTGAGAGTCTGTACTGATTCTTGATCGATCCAAATGGTGGGCTTGGCAATACGCTCTTCAAGTTCAGCAATTTCGCGCTGCAATCGGTGCACCAGCGGGATAAAAGGATTTGGGCTTTGCTTGGTGCGGACCTTTTTAAGCTCAGCTTGTTTGAGTGCCTCGTACCTATTCTTCAATGTCTTTACATCTACTTCATACTGATGCATAGCACTAGCTGAACTTATAGTATTCTTCTTGAGATAGGCCTCATAATTGCCCGGATAACTCTGAAGCCTTTGGTCTTTGAGCTCTATTATACGGTTGACGCAGGCCAGCACATCGCGATCGTGCGAGATCACTAACACCGCCGAGCGGACTTCTTTAAGCCAAGCTGTGAAACCAGCCTTTGCCAGATAATCCATATGATTGGTTGGCTCATCCAAAATTAAAAGATCGGCATTGGAATACTCAATCTGCACCAACTGCGCAAACCGCTTCTGCCCTCCGGAGAGATTGGCAAAATTCCCTCGAATTTGAGCTTCTGAAAGCTGGTATGCCTTCAACGACTCAATCACCCGATCCTTAACGTGATAATACCCAAGTTCATTATAACGCTCGAGAGCATACGTATATTCCTCAATAAGTTGCATATCATCACTCATCTTGTCTGGATATGACTCAATAATTTGTGTCAGCTGCGTATAATCACGCAACCCAGCTAACACATACTCAACCACCGAGATGTCAGCCTCCACTTTGTGTTGCTCCTGCTCAGTTGTCAGTACCACAGCTCCCTTGCGTAAGCGCACCGAACCGATATAGTCTCCATCCTCTCCGGTGATAATACGCGCGAGTGTCGATTTGCCTACACCATTACGCCCGATAAACCCTACCACTTCACCAGCCTGAATTTGTAACTCAGTGTTGCGCAGTAGAATATTTGCACCGGCCTGCTTCTCATCAATTTTTACTTCAAGTAGAATAGTTTTTCAAGTATATCGGCTAGGCACCCTCTTAGCAAACAAAAACGACCAGGATTACTCCTAGTCGTAAACATGCCATTACGGCTTGCGACACTTGTTATTGTGTTGAGCAATGTCTCCGATAATGGAGCCATGCGTCTGCCCGGCGGCAGCGTAGCAGTCCTCATGAAAGTGTTCCACGCGATCCCATTTGCCTCGCACATATACGTTGCAAATTACCTGATTCTTACGTGATTTTGCTTGGAATTTGACCCACCCATCACAGTATGAGCAGGTAAAGTCCGCGCCAGGCTCAATCTGGCGTAATACAGCCCGCGACTCGGTGGGTGGTATCTTTTCCAGTACGGTAGCCTCTCGAATATCAGGTTTCAATCTGACTCCTTTTGCTAGTAGCGGCAGCTAGGTTACAAGCTCTGTGGTTATACCAATATTATAGGATATTTGTCAATAGTTTAGCGCCCCACCGAATGAGGTGAAGCACCTGTGTTTGCCTCAAACATACCGCCAGAATCCGGCAATAAGACCGCCATCGAGGATTAGGAATATATTATTTTGCTGTAGTTAAGCTATCTGTAATGAAGCTCGGTGAAAAATCGGTTTTCCCCAGGGCCGTCCAACAGTCTCATTAAAGTTGGCATACTCCGCATATAATATTCTTGAGTCCAATCTGGCTCCAAGTCACCCCAAAATACTTCGCCAGCGGTGTTCGCTTCGTATAGCTGGTCAGTCTCTGCCAAACCACGAAACATATGAAAGAAAATCTCGCTTACCAGAGCACCATGCTCCTCAATCGTCACATAACCATCGCCAACATGCTTGAGATTGCACTTAAGGCCAGTTTGATCAAATAATTCACGATGAGCTGCTTCGCGCACAGTTTCTCCAAGATACAGTTTGCCATACGGAAGACCTATCTGCCCCAGAAGTGGCTGAACTTTGCGACGTACTAGAAGCCAGCGGCCAAGACGATCATGAATAGCCAGCAAGATAATAATTTTTGGTTGCAGGCGCGGCTTCAGCGGTTCCAATGAGAGCGTATCAACATAGCGCCTACCATCGATAGTAAGTGAATACATCTTATTTGCAGTTTGCTCGACATATCCTTCTTTCATCAAGGCTTTTAGGTGATATGTAAATAGATTACTCTCCACTCCAGTCGGCTTAATGTCTCGGTAGCGCAAAGAATCACCGCGCATGAGATTATGCAAAATAGTTCGTTGAATATG
>CAZHOZ010000127.1:0-3218 GCA_964533895.1 uncultured Candidatus Saccharibacteria bacterium
CGTCACGCGGTCCTCGACCAGCATGCTCTCGGTCAGCTCGAGCACGAGCTTGCCTGCACTGAGCCCGGTCTGCTCGAGCACGGTCGCGACCTCCCGCGGGAATGCCGAATCCTCGAGCTGCTTGCTCGAGACGTTGACCCGAGGCAGATATTTTTCAGCAATCCAGTTAAAAATCCTATAGATATTGAATATGCCTATAAGAAAGGTGTGAGAGTATTCGCGTATGACTCCCTAGAAGAAATAGACAAATTATCTCAGTATGCACCTGGTTGCCAAGTAATTCTTCGGCTGAGAGTCTACGAAAGGGGAAGCGTATTTTCGCTCAAATATAAGTTTGGGGCAGAGGAGCGGCAGGCGGTGAAGCTCGCAAAACAGGCTCAAACTGCTGGTTTGGTATTTCATGGGCTAAGTTTTCATGTTGGCTCTCAGTCACTGAAGCTCAACACCTGGAAGTATGCACTAGAAAAGATTGTCAGGATACAAGCTCAGCTGAGAGATAATGGTATTGAGGTAGCTGCTTTAAACTTAGGTGGTGGCTTTCCATATACGTATCGGAGGATGAAGGCTCCAACTATCAGGCAAATCGCTTCGATCATTAAGCCGTATCTTAAGAAGCTAGAAATCCCTGATATCTACGCTGAACCAGGAAGGTACTTGGTAGCAAATGCTGCTACTTTGACCGTATCTGTAATTCACCGAACCGTGAGGAGAGGCGACACCTGGCTGTATCTGGACGCAGGAGCTTATAATGCATTATTTGAAGCTATGAATTTTCAAGGCAATATTCAATACGAAGTGCATGCTATGGACCGGAGAACCTCAAAGAAACAAAAATATATTCTGGCTGGTCCGACATGCGACAGTATTGATATGATTACAGAAGACGTACGACTACCGGAAGACCTCAAAATAGGAGATAGGCTTGTTTTTGAAGATGTTGGTGCGTACACAAATGCCTTAGCTAATAGCTTTAATGGCTTCAAGCAACCGAAGATCCACCTTGATTAAGGTATTGCAAAATAAGTGAAAAAATGATATAATGTGTGAGTTCGTGATAAGCACCTGAAAAGGAGTAGCCATGTTTCACGATTTTTGGAATGGCCTCCTCAATAGGGCCGACTACCACGCAGTTAACCCTGCCGTCTTCATCGCCTTGTACCTCGTTACTTGGCCCCAGGTATGGTATTCGTGGTATTTGCTCGTGCGCTCTTACCGGCGTAATGACAAGGTTACTTTTCGGCGAGCCATCTGGTACAACCGTGTTGTGACCTTCGCGCCGTACATCTACGTGTTGGTGTGGGGGCGTAACTTTCCCCAGTGGCTCATCCCGTCCAGCATCGCCTTCATGGTTGCGCTCACGCTGGTATTCAAATACCAGTTGGGCCATGGTCTACTGTTGCGGCTTGCTGCGAAGGTAGATCGTATGCGAGAGAAGTTGTCAGCCATCCGAATGCGCTTCGTGCGCAAACCGACTCGCTCACGTTGAGCGGAAGGGAACCAAAATGACCGACATCCAAGTACGATTGGTCGAGGGTGCCGAGCGCGAGGTCGCGCTGGCCGTCGAGGAGAAGATCTTCCGCGAGGAGAACTACCCCTACGACTACCGCCAGTTTGACGACCAGAGTCGCGTCTTCGGCACGTTCGACGGTGAAACTTGCATTGGTGCGTTGCGCATGATCGGCGCCGGTCGGCATTTGCCGCCATTCATCACCGACTGCCAACTCTGGCATCCGGAAGTCCTGATGGCACTTTTTAACACGGGACAGCTTGAGGAGCTTGGTACGGTGGTTGTAGTTGAGGCGAGTCGATCTGCCAATATTGCACTCGAATTGTACCGAGCAGCCTTTCAGACCTCTCGAGGCTTGGGAGTAACCCACTGGGGTATTGTGATGGAAGCAGAGAGGACTGAGTTTCTCAACGCTGCCATTCATACTACCTTCGAGCAGTGCGGTGATATCGGCTTCCACGATTGGGCAATCCCGCCCTACATCATGGACCTGCTGGAGTTTGAGAAGAACATGCATGACTGCGACCCCGCGTTTTACGCGTGGGCCACTGAAGGCATGATCTCGGACCCAGCATTCGGGGAGGCCTCATGAGGCCTCCCCATTCTTTTACTATATAATGGGCTTATGTTTTCCAATGTGCTTTATATCTTTAGCATTGTCGCTATTGGCGTGCTGGGGCTTATCGTTATACTGGCGAATCCAAAAGGTTACCAAAACCGGCTACTGGCTTGCTTCAACTTTTCTGCAAGCTTGTGGCTTTTGACGAATTTTTTAGCCTCGATTGCGACAAGAGACGCATCTGCATTATTATGGTCACGCCTGGCAGTTGTGCCTGCTGTTCTGAGCGCCTCATTTTTTCTCCTATTAAGTTTTAGCTTTCAGCCGACGCCGAAAAAGAGACCGTGGTTAATTGCTGTTTTGGCGGTCGCGTCGCTTATTTTCGCATCTTTGGCGCCAACTAACCTGAACGCCACGTCCATAACGGCCGGCCAGAATAATCTAGTCGTCGGCCCACTCTACATCCCGCTATTGGTCTATCTGCTGCTATGTGTAGGCGGTGGTCTAGTCGTATTCGGCGTGAGCTACCGTAAAGCCAGAGGGATGCTCCGTCAACAGATCCTGTACGTCTTTACAGGTATTGTTTTGGCATTTGTACCGGTTATCTTGACGAATGTGGTGGCAATTTTGTTTGGGATTAATAGTTTTCTGGATACCGGACCGAGTTTCGTTCTAATTTTTGTTGCTTTCAGCTCATTTGCTATCGTGCGGCACAGACTGCTCAATATCCGTGCGGTCGTGGCGCGCTCTCTGGCGTATGTGTTCTCCATTGGTGCTTTTGCCTTCCTCTATGCTTTTCTGGCCTTCGGCTTGGCGCAGGGTGTGTTACTAAAAAATATCCTTACTACACAACTCTCACAGCAAATATTTAACGTCATATTGGCAGTCATCCTGGCCTTCACTTACCCGACAATTCGCCGCTTTTTTGAGAAAATTACCGACCGCGTGTTTTACCGTGATCGCTATGATCCGCAGCGGCTGGTCTCAGAAGTTGGTCGCGTACTAGCATCGGAAATCTTGCTCGAAAAGCTGGCCTCTAAAGTGCTAACCATTATTCAGACCCAAATGCATCTAGCCAACAGTAACATCGTCGTAATGGGTGGTAACGGCATTTTTTACCAAACACACGCTGATAAAATCCAGCAGTTGTAT
>CAZHOZ010000128.1:0-1963 GCA_964533895.1 uncultured Candidatus Saccharibacteria bacterium
TTACCCTTGCAGAACCTTTTGCGGTATTTTTAATTACATGTCTTATCACTTGCCGTTTACGTGGCTTTACTTTCTTTTCATAAACTATAAAAGGATCGGCTTCAATCTTGCGAGCAATCCAATCGTACATATTAATTACTGTTCTAACTGGCACTTGATATCGCTCTGGAATTAAATGAACACCTCTATCAGCTTGATTTTGCCATTTTTTATATCTGTTAATTTGAGCTTGAACAAATTTTTTAAACTTTTCTGGGTTGGCTTTAGCTGCATCTTCGCTTAAATCTTTAAGATCATATTTATTTAGTTCCTCCACCGGGAAGTAGCATTTGCCGATGTTTGCATCCATGCCGATATCGCGTATAAAATTCATCCATTGCAATGCTCGCCCTTCTGCTTTAACAGCATCGTATGATTCCTCTGGCAGTTTTAAGCTCGTAGCTACCATTAAACTTATTACCTCAGCAGAACCATAAATATATTCCAGTGTTTGATCAAGTGTTTTATATTTCCGACCATCCACATCCATCTTCATTGACTTAAAAAAAGCATTTGTCCAAGA
Source organism: uncultured Candidatus Saccharibacteria bacterium (assembly GCA_964533895.1). Classification (GTDB taxonomy): domain Bacteria; phylum Patescibacteriota; class Saccharimonadia; order CAILAD01. The sequence continues at coordinate 563 of CAZHOZ010000128.1, forward strand.
TTCATCAAATTTATATTTGTTTTGTAAGTGAACAACATTTTTAATAGCTCTGGTATCAATATCGTCCCATTTATGGGCAATTGTATCAAATCCACTATTTGCCATTGCACTTTTGTACGACTTTTCAAGCACTAGTAATTTTTTTGGTTGATTTTCTTTATTAACATAATCTTCAGTTACACCAAAAAAGCTATACAGCCTATACATATCCTCGCGGACCTTTTTTGGGAAAAACCGACTAGTAAAATATAAAGTACTGTTGCCTTGTTTGAATATCTTTTGTTCTTCCTCCATAGTCTTATTATATCAGCAATGCAAATTACTTTACTCTACTTACTAAAAAACCTCGTATTCTTCAGGGTTCGTGCAGAACGCGCGATAAAGCTGTTTTACTCGACTTACGCATAATCCCTACCCCCTCCAACACGCCACCAACTCGTCCTGCTTGTTTTTCTGTTGTTAGCGTAGCTACGGGCATCGCTTCCACCAGATAAATCTACCATTACTTCGTTGTTGTCATTGTTGGTAGGTGGCGAGGTTTTTTAGTAAGTCGAGTTTATCCGATAGAGACGTAGCTATGCTTACGTTAAAAAGAGAAAAAACTGATTAATCCCGGTCTAGCGAAGTCTGAAGTTACAGGGATTTTATGGTAAGTTGAGTTTAGACGGTGTCTAACTATCCTCTATAGTTTTTGAGGGCACAACAGATGCAAAATAACCGTGTACAAAAAATGAGCCGTAGACAATCTACTGCTCATTTTCCTTAAAGTCGGCTTTAACTCGGCTACGACCTCGTTAAAATAAGTAAGATATTTACTTTGTAATTTTAGTCACAACACCAGCACCGACGGTTCGGCCACCTTCACGGATGGCAAAACGCTGCCCTTGATCCATAGCAATGGGCTGGATTAACTTGACTTTAAAAGTCACGGTGTCACCAGGCATAACCATTTCTTTATCCGCTGGCAACTCAACCTCTCCGGTAACGTCAGTTGTGCGGAAATAAAATTGTGGTTTGTAACCTTTAAAGAATGGTGTGTGACGCCCACCCTCTTCTTTAGTTAAAACATAGACTTCGGCGTCAAATTCTGTGTGAGGAGTAATAGTACCAGGCTTAGCCAATACTTGGCCACGCTCAATGTCAGTACGTTCTATGCCACGTAGCAAGATACCAGCATTATCACCAGCTTGACCTTGGTCAAGATTTTTCTTAAACGCTTCAATACCGGTAACTACTGATTTTTGCGTGTCTTTTATACCAACAATTTCTACTTCGTCGTTTAACTTAACTACACCTTGTTCAATACGTCCAGTTGCGACCGTACCACGACCTTTGATAGAAAAAACATCTTCAACAGCCATCATGAATGGTTTGTCTAGTTCACGAACCGGGTCTGGGATG
>CAZHOZ010000128.1:1973-3157 GCA_964533895.1 uncultured Candidatus Saccharibacteria bacterium
ACAAGCTCCATAACCGCATCCATATCAGATTCTGAGCCTTCAAGAGCTTTTGTAGCAGAACCTTTAATTATGGGCGCATTTTCATCAAAGCCGTTTTTTTCAAGTAGTTCGCGAACATCCATCTCTACAAGTTCTACTAGCTCAGGATCTGCTAGATCCATTTTATTTAAAAACACTACAATTTTTGGAACGCCAACCTGACGAGCCAATAAAACGTGCTCGCGAGTTTGTGGCATAGGGCCGTCTGCAGCAGATACAACTAGTACGGCGCCGTCTACTTGAGCAGCACCTGTAATCATATTTTTAATATAATCAGCATGTCCTGGCATATCAACGTGTGCGTAATGCCGCTTTTCTGTCTCATATTCTTGATGAGAAACTGCAATTGTAATTCCGCGTTGTTTTTCTTCTGGCGCGTTATCTATTTGATCGTAGTTAATCGGCTTGTTTACGTCACTTGGAAGTCGCTTAGAAAGCGTGTGCGTAATAGCCGCCGTTAAGGTTGTTTTACCGTGGTCAACATGACCCATTGTACCGACATTTACATGTGGTTTGCTTCTATCGAAGTCAGCCATTATTGTTAGCTCCTTTTGTTTACTTAATACTTTCTAGCACGAGTAATAATACTCACGCAAGTTACCATCTTATGTTATCTGATAATATAATATTTGTAAAGAGTTTATTCATGATCTGGAATATTGGTAATCTCTGGGGTGGGTGGAGATTTGTGCTGACTATATCCAAGTCCGCTACTAATTTCATCAACCATTGACTGACAATACTCTACAGGAAGTCTTAAAAGATGTAATACTTCTCTGCCAATTTGCCTATAATCTAATTTTGGTAAATCAACTAAGTCTGGGATTGGCTCTATCCTTGATCGTTTTCTCATAGATTACTTTGCGTTCTTTGCGATTATTGCATCGGCTACATGACTTGGTACATCAGCATAATGATCAAGCTCCATACTTGAACTGGCTCGACCCTGGGTCATCGACCTTAAGTTTGTGGTATAGCCGAACATTTCTCCTAGTGGCACAAATCCGGTTATTTCTTTAACTCCGGCAGTTAGATCTTCCATCGATTCTATTCGACCACGTTTACTATTAAGATCGCCAATTACATCGCCCATAAAGTCTTCTGGAGTCACAACAACAACTTTCATAACTGGTTCGAGCAGTACT
>CAZHOZ010000129.1:0-3149 GCA_964533895.1 uncultured Candidatus Saccharibacteria bacterium
GGTAAGGGTGAGTATGGTCAAGGTGGAGCGCGCGGTGATCTGTATGTCGAAGTTCATGTGCGTGAGCCAAAAGGATTTGAACGTCATGGAGCTAGTCTTGTGTCGCGCGTAAAAATAGATATGGTAGATGCGGCTCTCGGTGCGGAAGTTGACGTAAAAACGTTAGAAGGTGAAATTACCATTAAGGTACCAGCTGGCACGCAACCGGGTAAGATTTTGAAGCTTACAGGGAAAGGTATGCCAATCCCGGGCACGCATCGACATGGCGATCACCTAGTAGAGGTGACGATTGAGGTGCCACGTAAACTTTCCTCTAAACAAAAACAAATTTTAGAAGAATATCGAAAATCTGTTAAGAAAAAAGGTTTTTTCAAGTAAAGAACTGTTTCTTAATTTAAGGCATAAGCTTTGTAGGAAGGGCTTAATTCTGTTACTATCAGAGCAGGAAACACACTTATGCAGCCATCGATACAAGATTTTATAGAAAAGGCTCGTCAAAAAGGCAAGACGGATCCAGAAATAAAAGGATTACTGCAGCAAGCAGGCTGGTCTGAGAATCAAATCAATGCCGCGCTTGCGAGTAAGGATGATCTGGTTGTACCGCCTGCTCCAACAGCATCAGCCGTGCCAGCATCCCAACAGGTTGATCCAAACGGTACTCCGCTCGCCGTAACGGCTATTAACGCCAAGCTTACAAATCACGGACTGGAGTACACGATTATGTTTGTTGCACTTTGGGTGCTCGCCACATCAGTTGGATGGTTGTTGCATGCGGCTGTTCAATCAGCCCTATCGCCGTCAGCGTATGTATCGGACGTAACCTTTGCATCTGCAGCCTTGCTCGTCGCACTACCTATGTTTATCGGCAGCTTCATTTACAATCGACGACTGCAGGAGCGGGAAGCGGAGGTAGCTCATGACCGCGCCCGACAAGCTCTTACTAACCTGACGTTACTCATAACCTTCTTGATGGCACTAGGTTATTTGATCTTCTTCCTGTATCAGCTACTTCAAGGTGAATCTGATGGTGGTGAGTCCATTATAGAATCATTTTTACATATGGTAATAACGGTTTCTATTTGCGCTACCATCTTTATATATTATTGGCGAGATAGCCGTCGTAAGAAAACGTCGTGAAGAAATATTACTTAGGCTTGGTTGCGATTGTCGTGGTAAGTATTATGAGTATAGTTGTGGCGAATGTTGTCACTAAGCCACTTGTAGAAGATTCAAAAATAAGAATAGCTGCAGGAGATATAAGTCGTGTAGTAGATTCATACGTGGGCAAAAAAGGTAAGCTACCAGAGGACATCAAAGCAGTCATCGAGGACTGTGAGTATGGGTGTGATGGGCTCAAAGAAAGGGCAAACCAGCTTGAATATCGAGTTGTGTCGAATGATACGTATGAAGTCTGTGCTACCTTTTCTCGAGCCAGCGAGGGTTATGAAACTAGCTCGTCTATTCCATCGGAGAGAATAGACTTTAATAAACATAGCGCCGGTCGCAATTGTGCACAGGCTACATCGTATAAATTTACACTTTATACAAACCGCAAAACTCAACCGCGCTCTAGCCCATCTCCATCGTCGAGTCCCCAAAAATCCCAATCACTACATAATCGTAGCGATTCAGAGCGTATAGCTACGGGTTGTGATAAGGATGCAGTGGACATGGCAGAAAAGGTAAAACTCACAGAGGTAGGTTTTAATACTGCTGGTCAATACGAGATTGGTTATACGGGTTCTGATGGAAAAACTAAGACCTACTTGGTGTGCGAGAAAGCTTTTAATGGCACGATTTCAAAAACCCAACTCAAGACTGGTGACACATATACCATTGGGATTAACTCCAGCGACGGCGTGATATTGTCCATCAAGTAAAATCCCCGACATGGTATTAGGGTAAGTTAGAGGCAAGCTTTGCTCACATATACAAAAAATCGGCTGCTATTTTGCTTATGTCAAAGCTGCTATCGAGCTCATTGGCGGTGTATAATTCAAGCATATGCAGTTTGGATCACTTAATGTCGATGGGAATGTGTATGTTTTTGCTGTTGTTGGCGCATTTTTTGTTTTGGCCTTTTTGTTTGGAGAAGGTCGGCTTAAGCGTATTGCAACGGCGCTGTTGGCTGGTTTTTTTGTAGCTGACCAACTCGGTGGCTTTCTGGCTAAACAGTTGGACGCATCAATTAGCGGACCAATCGATCCTGCCTCCGTACAGTTGATTGTCTTGCTCGTCGTAACACTTGGTTTATCACTTGGTAAAACACCTTCAGTCGGTGGAAGGTTTGGCTTGAGGAGTTTTATACTGGCATTCTTAACCGCAGCCACTTTGATTGGATACACACATAGTTATCTGGCGCAGGAAGCAGCAAGTAAAGTTTTGAACGAGTATAATCTCATTGCCCTTGCGGCCGATAATCGACTTTGGCTTCTAACCGCGATGACAGCTTGGCTGATCATAATCACACTTTGGAAACGTAAAACTAAAGATGATGATGGCAAGAAGGGCAAAAAGGGCAAGAAAAAATGAGTGAAGGGGTGCGTATTTGTTTAGGGTGTGTACCCTCAGAAATGGTCGAAGACTAGGCGCGCTCAAATATCCTTTCCATATCTGGACAATAACACTAAAATATAGTATAATTACGGTCTTCGAAAGACATTTTTATATGGCAGCAAAAAATCCCTACAAAGTACTGATTCTTTACAGCTTTCGTAGTCATAAAACAGGCTATTATAAGCTACTCTTCGACCCACTAGCTGAGCGTGCGGGCGAGTTTGACATGCAACTTTTCCAGGGTTCTTTAAAGGATTTACGGATACGTTTTACAAACAATAGCTTGAAGGTAACAGAGTCGATGACTGGTATGGATTTGGCCGCGTTTGATCTGGTGTATTTTGAGCTTTTTCACAAGCGCCAGCAACAGGCGCTTGTTGCCGCAAAATATTTAGATAATTCTGGTGTTCACTATTTTACCCCAGAGGTTGGTCGCTTTACACCACTCTCTAAGATTGGCCAGCAGGCACTGCTAGTAAATAAAAATTTGCCCTTGCCGGATGGAATTTCAACTTCGGCGCGAGAATTTCGCAAACTATTTCGGAAAAATGCCCCGTACCCATATCCTTTTGTTCTTAAGAGTATCCAGGATT
>CAZHOZ010000130.1:0-3124 GCA_964533895.1 uncultured Candidatus Saccharibacteria bacterium
CCATGCTCGTTTTGATGACTGCTCGACAGAAGCCGCACACTGATCATCGATACCAGTGGTGCCAGGCGCGAAGGCAAACACCGGCAGACTGTTGGTTGAACCAGCTGACGGAACAAAAACTCGGGCATACACCTCAACTATCTGCCCATTGGTGTCGTTCATCATGTAGCGAAAAGTCTGTGTCTTCACCGGAGTGGCTGGCCCAGCATAGGTTTTATTGGTTTGACGAATAAGCTGCAGGGTTTGCTCCGCTGTATAACTTACTACCTCGCCCTGTTCAGTAACTTTACCCGTAGTCGTTTGAGCCTTTTTTTGAATTAACTTATTATGCGTTACCGTTGATTGCCGCTGTACTGCCTGACTACCACTTACCAGTAGCCACGTTAATCCACCTGCTAGAAGCAGCAGAAAATACACCAGCCATCGATGATGCCGACGTGGTGCAGGCTTATCACGACGCGATACCGGCTTACCAGGATTTTCATAACCCCGCACATACACATCTCGCTTGCGAAAGATTTTCTTCATAGCTATATTTTGTATTCCATAATTACCATATCTACTCCACCCACCAAGCCAGCCACGCACCTCAATGACGTAAAGCCGTATTTGGTATAAAACTGCTCCTTATCATGAGTTACTAGCTGCAGTGCATCCTTGCCGTAGCTATCAGCAACCTTCAAGGCAGCCTGCAATAACAGCTCACCCGCACCGATACCACGAGAACCTGGATCAACGTACATCCAAAACAAATAGGCTTTGGATTGCTGAAAACGTACCATACAGTAGCCAATATCTTCAGCGCCATGCGCCAGGAGCATAAAATGTGCTTTTGGTGATAGACAAGCTTTGGCAAGTCGCGGCAGGTTATGCTGGCGACGTAGTTTATCGCGATAGTCAACCGGAAAGTAGTCGAACGAATCATCAACCGATCGACAAAAAATATCTCGCATTGCCCGAATATCTTGAAAGCCCATCATACGCAATTTTAGTGCGTCGGCAACATTTACTGATGATGTTATATCTACGACTTGCGACATTATCCTACTACTACTTTATTGCGCCCAGTATCTTTTGCTTGGTATAGTGCATCATCAGCTATCTTCAACGTTTGATGAATGGTACGCGTTGGTGTCAGTTCCGCCACCCCAAGACTGGCGGTAACCTTAAGCGTATCATCGCCCACCTGAAAGTTATGATTTTCAATGGTGTGGCGTAAATCATCAGCTATACGCTTAGCTTGTTCTGTGGTGGCACCCGGCAAGCCCACAACGATTTCTTCTCCACCATAGCGACCCACAATATCTAGTTGTCGAACCCTGCCACGAATCAATTCTGCCGTCTGACGTAACACTTCATCGCCGGCATCATGACCATAGGTGTCATTAACTTTCTTGAAGTGATCAATATCTAAAAAAATAATAGCAAGGGACTTAATAACCACCGAGCGACGCTTATCGGGGTGCTTATACTGATACATGACTTCACTAGCGATAGCTTCTAGATATTCCATGAGACCACGCCGGTTAAAAATCTGCGTCAGCTCATCAGTCACGAGGCGCTGATGAAGCTCTCGCACCTGCGCCTGTAAAGCCACGATGCGCTCTTTGTATACCTTTATATCGTTTTCTTTACCCATACGTGCTTCCTATGCTTGATTACTCAGAAAATGTTCAGCCTCAAGAGCAGCTCGACAACCATCACCGGCGGCTGTAATTGCCTGTCGGTAACGCTTGTCGACCACATCGCCGGCAGCAAAAATACCCTCAACATTCGTAAACACAATATCTCGAGTGATCACATAGCCTTTCTCATCCAAATCTATCACGCCCTTTATGAAGTCGGTTGCCGGTATATGCCCAATAGCCACAAACAGCCCCTCACAATCAAAACTCTGCTTTTTATCGGTTTGCAAATTGGTTATTTCAACTCCCGAAACCATGTCCGCGCCCAACACGTCTGTTACAGCACTATTCCAGATAAATGAAATCTTTGGATGAGCCTTAGCCCGTTCTTGCATGATCTTGCTGGCTCGCAACTCGTCGCGCCTATGAACCACCGTTACTTTATCGGCAAATTTTGTTAGTGTGAGGGCTTCTTCCATGGCCGTATCACCACCACCAACTACCACGACATGCTTACCATGGAAGAAATAACCATCACAAGTAGCGCAAGCAGAGATCCCCTTTGCCATGAGCCTGGCCTCATTTTTTAAGCCCAACCACCTAGCCTGAGCTCCCGTAGCGATAATGATAGTTTTTGCCTGAGCCGTTTTACCATCACGAATTTGGACTACATGTGGCTTACCGGGCTCAATCTTATCGATAAATTTATCCACCATCACAACCTCAAACCGCTCAGCCTGAGCCTTCATTTCTTCCATAAGTTCTGGACCCATAATGCCGTCACGAAATCCCGGAAAGTTCTCCACTTCACTTGTGAGCAAAAGCTGCCCACCCGGCACGTCACCGGCAAAAATAGCCGTTTTTAAAGAAGCTCGAGCAGCATATATGGCTGCTGTGTATGCGGCCGGACCGCTTCCTATAATTAAGACATCGTACACCGTACTCATAGACATTATTATACTTGAGTTAGGTTGCTCTCGGCTAGACAGGCTCTTTAGAAGAAGTGTCGCCATTGCAAGTATTTGCCGACCACAGCCCCTTCTGCTGTTCACGAGCCAACTGCTCGGCTGCCTGAAACTCAGCCTGGTATTTATAGGGATTGTCCTGATAGGTATATTCATGCGCATAGCCTTCGGCAACAAGCTGCTTATTTATAAACAAACCATCCTCACGCCGCACGTATGCCAAAAGGCGCCCATAACGATCGCGTTCACCCTGGGTCGGATCAATCTCCAACCGCACCCGCTTCCCTTCTAACAACGTGCGTGTGTAGCGACTCGCCTCCTCGCCAAAACACTGCACCGGTTTACGCGGATCTTTTGTCTCAGGTGTATCAATGCCTATAAAGCGTACTTTTTCAATCACACCATTACGCTGAACACTAATCGTATCCCCATCAAAGACTTCTTCAACTACTAATGCATCCGCCGATGATACGGCTGAACCTGGATCTGTTTCAGGAAAAGCTCGCACTATTACCGCAGCTAATAGAATTGTGA
>CAZHOZ010000131.1:0-3110 GCA_964533895.1 uncultured Candidatus Saccharibacteria bacterium
CATTGATACAGTGGCGTGGTCTAGTCTAATTGATCCGCTTGACTTTAGTCCTTCTCTTAGCACTGGAGCGGGCGGCGGTTCAGTAGAGGAAGCTAAAGGACCGATTCGTCGTTGCGTAGGACTCTCGTCTGGCTTCTTGGTATTTACTGCTGCTAACTGCGTGGCCGCCTCCTTTACTCAGAATGCTCGCTATCCCTTTACTTTCCGAGAAGTACCAAATGCTGGCGGTATTCCTGATTTGTCTCAGGTAACAGACGAGGCAGATAGCACCGCAGTATATGCGTTTACTACTCATGGCTTGCAGCAAATCAGCACTCAGAAGGCAACAGTGATTATGCCTGAGATTTCTGACATGCTTACGGGAAAGCGCTTTGAAGATTTTGACTCCAATACGCTTACATTCTCCGCTCAGAATCTGACTGCTCCTCTTAAGAAGCGTGTGGAATTTATTTCCGGACGCTATCTAGTGATCTCTTATGGAGTCACCTCATTCACTCATGCGGTAGTAGTGGATACTGTATTGAACAGAAATGGCAAGATCAAGATTCCTCATGTATCTGTATTTCAGTATGGTTTTCTCGACGCAGATGATGCAGATACTCCTAAGAAACAAATTGCCTTTCTTGCAAGCAATGGCTTAGTTAAGACTGTGGAATTTGCAGCCGGTGTTACTGCAGATGATTCGATTGCAATGATCGGCAAATTTCAATTCGTTCGTCAGCGCACATTGCAACTAGAGTCTGTAGAAGTAGAGACAGTTGATCCGGGAGTTACTTGCGATGTATATACACTGCCTTCATTTGATGGCAAGACTCTTCTTACGCCAGTCTTAGGGAGTCAAGTAGCTTCTGGGCTGACCAGAAAATATAGATTCAGAAAGACAGGACTTAATCATACACTGCTACTTAAAGGAACTTTTCGACTCAATTCGTTGCTGGTCACTTTCAATGTGCATGGGAATAGATAAGTTATGGCAACTAATAGACCAAGCTATTCAGTGAATCTAGGATTATCTGCTCTTCCTGAGGTAGATAATCCAGAACTTTTTAATGCGCTATCTCCCATATATAATGCTATTCGCAATACTATGTATGCAGTAGATGCATATACAGGAAATAGTCTCTTGAGTAAGGATGAGTATGCTGGAGCTGATCCGTACACTAATCTCCTGGTGCAGCGCACCAGTATCTTATTGGTAAAAGCTTCGGAGGCAATTACTGTAGGCCATGCAGTCAATTTATGGAGTAGCTCAGGACTTAGAGCTAGAAAAGCTACCAATACAAATACTCCTGATGCAATGGCATTAGCCACTGCAGCAATAGGAGACGTGATTCCTGTCTGTCTATTTGGCCTAGTTACTGTTCTGGGGGGACTCACAGAAGGCGCTGCCTATTATCCTACAGCAACTCCCGGGGTAATTAGCACCACAGTGTTAGGCACAAAAATAGGAAAGGCTTTAGCAGCAAATGCTTTGTGGTTTGCCCCTTAATTTACTTGAAAGTGAAGATATGCTAGTCAGTGTACAAGACCTCCTAGGTCCTTGGAAATCACATAAAGATGTGACTCCAGCTGTTCTTACCAATTTGGCCGCACTTGCTCTCTGTATAGATAAGCTTCTTATGAAAGCAAGAGAAGCAGGTATTCGGTTGAAAGTTAATAAATCAACTGGGACTCTAATCGCAGGTAAGCGTTATGGTGGTTTTAGGCCACAGGATTGTCCAGAGGGCGCTCCTGGCTCTGCCCATAAAGTGGGTAAAGCAGGAGATATATATGATCCAGATAATGTATTAGATGCTTGGTGCACAGATGAAATTCTCACTGAATGTAATCTGTATCGAGAGCATCCAGATAAAACTGATGGTTGGACCCATCTCACAATCAGGGCACCGGGAAGTAAGAAAAGAACATTCTGGCCTTAATCCCTCCATTAACTCTTGCATGGCCGCTGTTGCTTAATACTGACGTATTGCATATCACATAACTCTTTAGGAGATATATTAAATGCCTGCACTTCTACTCACCTTACTGCAATCAGCTGGTGTAGCTTTTCTCGGCAAGCTTTTGGGAGCCACAGTTACAGAACGTGTATTTGCTAAGCTCTTCTTTTCTCTCGCAGATTATCTGGCAGCTAGTTCTGCTAATCATCTGGATGATGAAATGGTTGCTTCTATTCGCGCTGCCTATGACGGCGAGAAAGGCTAAGGAAATATTATGGCTACTAGCTTGGACGCATTGGCGTCTCTTAGTAAGCTTTTCAGTGGAGACAAGAGCACTGTCACTACAAGTGGCGGCTCTCGCACTGTCACTGAAAGCACTGATATTGATCAAGAGACTGTTAATAAGTTGCTGCAGTCTGCATTGGAAAGCAATGCAGGTCTTGCTCAAGTCTCCCAAGGACAGCGCGCAGCAGGTCTTTATAATTCAAGCACCAATCGCTTGATGACTAATGACTTGTTGTCACGACTGACTGCACAGGTTGCGGCCAGCACTGCCAGCAAAACGCAGACTAGCACTTCCACGCCTACTAAACAGGTGACTCAAGGCGCTGGACTTAATCAATCTGATAGTCTTACCAAACTTGTTGCAGGTCTTTCTGCTTTCCAAAAGCTTGGCGGTGTCAAGGGACTTAAGGAAAGTTACAAAGATCTGACTGATATGTTTCCGGGAGGTGCTCAGGATACTCCTACAATCTCCAGCATGCTGACAGAAGGAGCTAATTTTACAGACTTCTCTGTGCCGCAAACCCTTGGCCAAGCTGCTTCTGCTCCTTTCGTTATTGGAGACGGTGGTGCGAGCACTTTCTCTATGCTAGATTTTTTGTCTAACAACGGTCCTGCAGCAGATTTTAGTACATTCTCTCCCACAGTAATTGATGAAAGCAATTACACGACTAATCTGGATACTTCTCAGATTGATCTAAGTAATTCAGGAGCAGGAGCAAATAACGGAAATTTTTTCAACGCCTCTTCGCGGACTGGTGATTTTACTCCTCCAGCCAGCGGAGGGGCGACCCCGTCTGCAGGAACTACTGTAATCTCTGGTCTAACTGCTCCTACCATAAATGCTTGGGGAGCAGGTATGGCTGGACTTGGACTAATTAGCGGTATTCA
>CAZHOZ010000132.1:0-3001 GCA_964533895.1 uncultured Candidatus Saccharibacteria bacterium
AGAAACTTGCGCACTAATCGGAACGACACCCGAAAGGCCTCAAGAACTGTCAGTCGCATATCATCCACCAGTGCAAACAAGGCAAAACTAGCTGCTAGTGCCAAGAAGAATCCAATCACCAAAAGCGGCACCGAAAGCACCAAGCTCCAGCGTGCAAAATCACCAATAATTGCTACCCCAACAGCCAAGAACCCTCCCAGCAGTGGCACCGCAAACATCAGCGTAATAATAAGTAAGCCCAACACCGATATGTACCTAGCCATTAGCGCATTATATAAGCTGAGCAGTTTCACTTTTTTGGGCTCCCAGCCAGCTACAGCAATCCGGGCCAGTACCATCGAGAGCAGGACCGATAGTAAGGTGATAATGAGCGCATACTGATCGCCTGTATAATCAGTCGTCATAAACCGCGCCAGAGCAATCAAGACTACTATCGGCAAACCCGCCCGCAGGTAGCGGCCAAGATGCGCCCAATAGTGTCGCAGTGACTCTACGATCACCCCCCTTAAAACGTGACTTGGAAACAGTTTCTTCATGCATGCTCCCCCATGTGTCTCAAGCGCTTGACTCTTTCCACCGTGGGCGGATGCGTCGAAAATAGTCCGGCCGCAAAGCCACGGGCATCTTTTCCCTCTACATTGGCACGCATCGGGTTAATGATATACATATTCGCCGTCGCCTTATTAGCGGCCTCCAGAGGCTCAGTATCTCCCGATATCTTCTCCAGCGCATCCGCCAACCCGTCAGGATAACGTGTTAAAAGAGCACCCGAAGCATCGGCCAAATATTCACGCTTGCGACTAACCGCCAGTTGAATCAAGACGCCAATAATTGGCGCTACGATAGCCAGCGCGATAGCCACAAGGAAAAAAATCGGATTAGAATTATTCCCCGGCCCATCATCATCGCCGCCACCCACGAGCCAACCCCAGCGCAAGAAAAAGTCTGAGAGCAATGCAATCACCGACACCAAAACCGCAATGAGACTCATAATGCGTATATCGTAGTTGCCAATGTGAGAAAGCTCGTGCGCTAGTACCCCTTCGAGCTCTTTTTTATTGAGTTTTTGTAAGAGTCCGGTGGTCACGCACACCACAGCATGCTGTGGATCTCGCCCAGTCGCAAAAGCATTCGGTGCTGTGTCATCGATCACATACAGTCGGGGCATCGGCAAGCCCGCAGTGATGGTTAGATTTTCGAGTACACGATACAGCTCCGGCGCATCAGCCTTTTTCACCTCTTTAGCCCCCGAAACCGCCAGCACCATCTTATCGGAGTTATAGTAGCTGATCCAAGTATAAAGAATCGATGCGAACGCCGCGATGTAGAGAATCCACGGGCTATCCAAGGCTTGCGCAAACACCCAGCCTAAAATCACCGTAATAATTAAAAAAGTCAGAATTAGGATGGTCGAGTTACGCTTATTTTTAGCTACTTCGGTATACATAGTCTAATTATACCTGATTTGAGGGGTATTTTATATTGCTTTTCTATACCGATTATTGCATAATCTACGCATTTTGCTTGACTACAATTATACCTGAAGCCCAGACAAACTGCCCTAGTACCCTGGCACCAACAAACCGAATGAGCTCATAATTTACAGGCTCAAACACCGAGGCCCGAATAATACCGGGCCTCATTTTTTTATTCAGAACACAAAAATTTACTTCTTAGTTTCAGCTTTTTCGTCAAAGCTCACGTCGACGGGCTTTTCTACGGCAGCACGTTCACTTTCAGAGACTTCAAAGAACTCATATGGGGTGAAGCCTAGTGACTTAGCAAACATGTTGGTCGGAAAGACTTTAAGTTTGATATTAAAGTCACGCACATTGCCGTTATAAAAGCGGCGGGAAGCTTGAATCTTATCTTCGGTATCGACTAGCTCTTGCTGCAGTTGCAGGAAGTTCTGGTTGGCCTTGAGATCTGGATAGCTTTCAGCCACAGCAAACAGGCTCTTGAGCGCGCCCGAGAGTATATTATCAGCTTCAGCCTGCTTCGAGAGGTCGCCATCTGGAGCGGCCATAGCCATATTACGTGCCTTGGTGACGCCCTCAAGCACTGACTTTTCATGTTTGGCATAGCCTTTCACCGACTCAACAAGATTTGGAATCAGATCCAAGCGTCGCTTCATCTGCACGGTGATGTCTGAGAGCGCCTCGTCAGAGCGAGTGTGCGCCTTCACTAGTCCGTTATAGGTTGCCCAGAGCCAGATAGCTCCAATAACCAAAACCGCTAAAATAATATAAACAATAAGCATAATAAGTCCTTTCTTTAGCTGCTATTATAGCCGAACAATCTAGAAAAAAGAATGGAGGCACCTACCGGAATTGAACCGGTGTACGCGGTTTTGCAGACCGCTGCGTAACCACTCCGCCAAGGTGCCGCGAGCAATTTAGTGTGCGCCCATTATACCGCATCAGGTGGGCAACATTGAAATATTGTCAAAAATCCGCTACTATATTCCAGTTATCTCGTACCTCAATGTATGGTCCCTACCAATTAAAAAGCCTTGCTTTTTAATTGAAGAGGAGGAATATGCGAAATGCAGTAGCCGACAATAGTCGGATACGAAATGCAGTGCATTCCGACGAGGCACCTTAGCTGAAGTTGGTGTTTCGCGTCACGCGAACCTAAGATATTCGCTCTACCAAAGCGGAGACCCAACGAACAAGCATCTTCACATAGGTTTCTAGAAAATATTAATCCGGCACCTTAGCTCAGTTGGTAGAGCGACGGCCTGAAGAGCCGTGCGTCGTTGGTTCGATTCCAACAGGTGCCACCATTTATGAAGCCCTTCAAATTTTTTGACTAAGCACTTCATTTGCGAATACCTTTTCATTACGAACCATGAGCAATAGAAAGCTGTCGAAAAATTTATAAGGAGAAGTGTTCGGAGCAAAGCACGTCGGCGAAGCCGAATGCGACGCGAAGTACACTTGGACGCGCGGGTGTAGCTCAGCTGATAGAGCGCTTCCTTGCCAAGGAAGAGGCCCCGGGT
>CAZHOZ010000133.1:0-241 GCA_964533895.1 uncultured Candidatus Saccharibacteria bacterium
GCCAGTGCTCTCGACGTTCCTTTAAGCGACATCGTAAAAAATCTGTAAAAAATAAGTTAAAGGCTAAATGGCAGCCTTAAGGATTCTGTTTTCAGATTTTGCCCTGAATACATAAAGCGAAACGGAAAAAACTGATAGAATTGCGTTCAATGGATTCAAAAACACTAGACCTACTTCTGAAATTACATAGCCCGCATACATTGGGTGCTTAATATAACGATAGATTCCGCTGCGAACCAGT
>CAZHOZ010000133.1:251-2981 GCA_964533895.1 uncultured Candidatus Saccharibacteria bacterium
GCCGGAGCGATCCCGATGCTTGTTCCAAGTTCCAACGTGGCGAAGGCCACCATCAAAAACCCAATTATGGATAAAAGATTGACCCCTAAGACAAGGGCCTTCGATGTACTAATAGCCCCGAAATACAAAAGTGGAATTGCTGAAGATACATAGGACATAATGGTAGGAACTAAAGTCGCCTTCTCTGTAGCAGCATTTCTTTTTAAGAAAAAATATCCAGCGGCAAAATCCCGAAGTACCAGTAGCAAGAAAAATAAAAGCTGAGTTTGGTGCCAGCGATACAACGTAAGCGCACCATCTGGCCTTTTTGCCAATCCGCAGGTTAAGGCGCTAGTATGAGATCGGCGAGCCGCTCGTAGTCGTCGCAGGTTTTAGCGAGCGGAAGTTCGGTCAGGATTTTTGTCAAAGCCCGATAAACGTTGGCGCCGTTTACTTTCGCTGTCACTATGACGCTGTATAATAATGCACTCGCTTGCGCGCCTTCCGGTGTGTCTGCAAATAACCAGTTGTTCCGGCCAATAGCAAATTTTCTGATGGCTCGCTCGGTGAAGCCATTGTCTGGATTGAGCAGCCCACATTTTAAATAGCCAGTTAGGTACTCGTACTCTGATAAAAAGTAACTAAAAGCTTTTCCGATCTTACTCTTGTCAGGCACCTTACGCTGATTGGTTTCGGCCCAAAGTTTCATCTCGGCAAAAATCGGCCCAGAAATTTTTTTTCTGATTCGCTCGCGCTCCTCAGATGCCCTCTCCTTCAGCTCTTCTTCCAGATCATAGATTTGTTTATAAAATTTGAGCCCTTGAGCACCAAGACTTTTTCCGGCAGCCGCACCGTCTTTGGCCGCATGCTCAAATCTGCGTCTGGCATGCATATTACACCCAATGTGAAACACATTTTCAGATTCCAAACACCCATATGAGTTCAAACCATCGGTTTGCAATACACCCTTATAGTCAGCAAATAACTCTTCCATCACGGCCGATGAGCGTGAGACAGAGTAATCAAAAATAATTATTTTTTTTGCTTCACCAGGTGTTGACCTAACTATCATCCAAGATTTTTGCTCAGCACGGCGTCCATTCTCTTTTAACACTTGAAGTGCTGTCTCATCGCACGCCACATAGTGTGTCAAAAGAAGCCGATCATTGAGAACATTTAAAACTGGCTGCAATGCCTCAGCGGCTTTTACCACCCATCTCGCCATCGTTCCTCGACTGATCTCCAGATCGTGACGAGCAAACATCGATTCCATGCGATAAAGCGGCATCCCGTCGGCATACTTGCCTACAATAATCGCAGCCAACAACTCTGGCGTCACAATACCTTTTGGTATAATCGACGGCACTGGTGGTGCGGTCTTCACATAATCACCGCTCTCCACCCCATATTTAGCTCGGTGGTATTCGATCACACTCATCTTGGCAGGCTCGTACTTAACCTTCTCAGACACTTCCCAGCCAATAATTTTTAACGGTAAGCCTTCTTCGCTCACTCGCTCTGCCTCAGGCAACTCAACTTTCACAACCTCTCGAGCCAAATCCTTAGGCAGACCTTTTCGGTGGCCACGCTTTTTCTTGTGACCCTTGACGGTGATGATTTCATTCTCATCCTTAGTGACGTCGGGATTGCCACTCTCAACTTCAGCCTCGTTAAATAAACAACCCTGCTCTTCAGTCTCCCATCGCTCTGACTTTGATCTGTATTTCCCACGCTTAAGAGAGTTGATTTGCTCAATCAGCCAAGTATTTTCGCGCTCGAATAACTTAATCCTTTCAACCAATTTTTCATTCTGCAGAAGGGCGCCTTGCAACTGATTTGCAAGGTCCACTTCGATTGAAAAAATTGATTCGCCCTCGAACATCGTGATTCTGATCCTTGACCAAAATTACGCTGAACTCAACCTACTCTTTCAAAATGCAGCTCTGCGAAAGGTTTCATTTTCCAAACGTCATAACCATCGAGTAACCACGCAAATTGCTCGGGCGATAAATGCACAATTTCATCAGGGGATTTTTTTGGCCATGGAAACTTATCCCTCTCTAAACGCTTTTGCCAAAGTGCAAATCCTGATCGGTCAAAATACAAAACTTTGATTACGTCACGCCGTTTACCGCTGAAGACAAAAAGATTGGGACCCATTAACTCGCCCATGCCGGCAGCGCCCACAATGCCGCTTAGACCATTGATGGCCTTACGCATATCCACAGGATCCCTGTGGATAAATATTCCCTCAAAGTCTGATGGACGCCTCATTGGCCACCGCCTTGCAAGTGCAAAATGAACTCGGCAACCCATTTTGGATTTGGCAGCGAATTTATTTTAGGCTCATTCACCTTCACTGCAACAAAGGGCTTTTGGCTCGGGCGCACAAGCAGCGCCTTAGCTTGGCCCCTTGCTGCGCGCGCTTTGAACCTCTCACGAGCGGCGTAGAGTTTGCGCGCTTCCAGACCCGCCTCACGGCAATAGGCCATTTGCGACACTGGGTGTTTTTCCGCCAGCCCCAAATGCTCACGCCAATAGTTTTCTTGATCTTGTTTAGTCGACATAACCTTGACCTCCTTAGGTGGGGGTCAGATTAAAAAATATTTTTACTCTCAACAAAGAGGCCAGATGGTGCGCTTACAAGTTCAATAGTGCTTTGATTGAATTATAAAATTGCGCTTATATCTACCGCATGAAAAGCCTTGCGATGATTGCCGCTTATTCTGAAATTAGGAGAGAGCTAACTTA
>CAZHOZ010000134.1:0-1965 GCA_964533895.1 uncultured Candidatus Saccharibacteria bacterium
GCTCTCGAGCCACTGCGGTAAACCTTCCCGTGGGAAAAATACACCAGAGAGGAATAGCATTGGAAACTGAATAAGCTGAGCCACCGGAGTAGCTTGATTTTCATCACGTGCCCAGCCTGCCACTGCAAAACCAATGCCTAAAAATACAATCGATCCGAGCGCTGCAACCAAGAGAAAACTCCATAATGAGCCAATAAGATGAGCGTCAAAGATCCACATTCCAAGTGCTAAAAGTAGCAAAACTTGCATCACCGAAACCATCAGTCGGCTTGCCCCTTGAGCCACCACAAAATACATCGGCCGTGTTGGCGTCGCCTGTATGCGACGCAGTTGACCAGTAGTTTTGTAAGCAACAAATGCAAACGCCACCGCAAAGATCCCCAATTGCATAATCGACATCGCAATCACACCCGGCAAAAAGAAGTCAATTTGTGAGAGATTATTTGTTTTAACTCCTTCTGACTTCACGCTCAATACTACTGGCGATTTCGTAACTTGGGCATTATAACCAGCAACAATCTGCGCGAGAATTAAACTGGTGGTTTGACCAGCTTGTGGATTACCTTCGTTGTAGTAAGTTCGTACCGCCGCTGGCATTAGGTTGCGAGTAGCTGGATCTGGCTCACCAAAAGTGTTTGGAATGATTACTTGTAGATCCGCCTGACCGCGACCCAACAAATCAGCCGCTTCCCCTTCGCTCACTTCCTTTACTTCAAGAGCCTCAACTTCTTTCAAAGACTCCACAAATTTTTTTGAAATCTCAGTATTACTGTAATTTGTAAGTGTAATTTTCGATTTAAAGTCATTACTCTGAAAGAGAAAACCAAATACAAAAACTAAAATCACCGGTATAAATAGTGAGAAAAATACACCAGTGGTGTTACGAAAATACATCTTCGTACTGGCGATTATTAAGGCATGTAAGGCAAGCATACGACGCTTAATTAAAGACGCGCGTGGTGAGCTGGTTTTTGTAGTTTTATTCATTCGCGCAAGTCCTTGCCGGTAAGATCTATGAAAACATCTTCGAGATTAGCTGGAGCGACTTCTCGGTGAGGTTTGAAGCCACGCTTGAGTAAGCCGGATATCAATTTTTTGGGTGTATCTAAAGCAACTATCTTGCCTTC
This sequence comes from uncultured Candidatus Saccharibacteria bacterium, assembly GCA_964533895.1. Lineage (GTDB taxonomy): Bacteria > Patescibacteriota > Saccharimonadia > CAILAD01. The sequence continues at coordinate 1,128 of CAZHOZ010000134.1, forward strand.
GTCCATAATGGCGATTCGGTCACACAAATACTCGGCTTCATCCATGTAGTGCGTGGTGATAATGACGGTCTTGCCAGAAGCCTGAATTTGTTTCACTAGCTCCCAAAGATTACGCCGCGCCTGTGGATCAAGCCCAGTCGTTGGCTCATCTAAGAACAAGACGATCGGATCATTCACCAAAGCCGCCGCAATTGAGAAGCGCTGACGCTGACCGCCAGAAAGCTCCTTGGCCTGTGACTTGGCTTTTTCTGTGAGATCAACTTCTTCAAGTAGTTCTTTAGGGTCTTTGTTTTGCGCATATAAGTTTGAGAATAGGTGCAGAATCTCTACCAATGAAAGTTTTTCAAAAAAACTTGAACTTTGCAGTTGGACACCAATTTTCTCTTTCACCTCATATGGATGCTTGGCGACATCAGTGCCGTCAATAACAATCGAACCAGAGGTGATGTCGCGCAAACCTTCCATCATCTCAAGCGTGGTAGTTTTTCCAGCGCCGTTTGGGCCAAGAATACCAAAAACCTCGCCCTTCTTTACTTCGAAGCTCACCCCCCGAACTGCTTCGAAGTCTTCGTAGGTTTTGCGTAAATCTTTAACCGTGATCAAGGCCATACCATTCTAGTATACTGCAGCCCGACTAAAAAAAGAGCCCCTCTCTAGAAAGAGAGGAGCTTTTGCGCAGCTTCGATGTATCGCTTGGCCGCACCAAGATCCATCGAGCCATCCGATTTGCGCAGTTTGCCTTGAGCGTCCACGCTCAAACCCGGCAAGGCACGCTCCAAACCAGCGTAAGCGTCCACGACGGACCTGTAGCTGCCGATCGTTTTTTCGCACAGCCCAC
>CAZHOZ010000134.1:1975-2945 GCA_964533895.1 uncultured Candidatus Saccharibacteria bacterium
ATGGCAAGTCGCAGACCAGGTGATGCATTGCACAACTTGAAGTAAGGCTCAAGAGCAGACAACAAACCATCACTTGGCAAGTCTACGCCAAAACCCCCGGATGCGTCATAGAGCAACGTCTGAAATGGAAAATTGTTGAACCGCTGACTGTGCGACCCATACTCCAAGTCGAGAAAATCAGCCACATCCACATCCGGACAGATGAGCTCGCGAACTGGATTGAGCAGCTTCGGCCAGATTTGCAACACCGAACGAGTTGGTCCACCGCACAGGGAGCGGCGCCGAGCATCCAGCCAGTACAAGGACGGCCGCTTCGGCAATGGGAAGTTGAACTGGAAGCCACCGAAGCCAGTACGCAGATCAGGCTTCCAGCTGCCAATTTCTTCGTCGATAATCTGGCGACAATCTTCGAAGAACACGGCTTCGTCTGTCACCCACTCTTTACGCGAGCCATAGACGTCACCGATCGGGCCTACCGCGTTGTAGTGGAACAGCGCGAAGGCTCGAGTTTCATCAACTTCGGCAACCAACTCTTGGAGTCGCTCACGTGGCGGGAACAAGTTTGGATACTTCGATGGGATGCCGTTCCATGTCTTATGGCTCACCAGAATTCCCACCATCAGCTGATGTGAATCATTGGGGCCAAACAGCTTCTGAAGTGCTTCGATCTCTTTGGGCTGCATGAAGCCCGTAACACCAATGTAGGGCTTAGGCGGTGCAAACATTGCAACCTGCGCTTTCTATCGATCTCTTACAAGGTACGGACATATTTTAACGCGCGCAAGGTAATTTTCGCGAGCATGAGGATAATGCTTTTGTCAGCTACCGAAAAAAGCAGGTACAATAGAATCTAGCTCATCAATTGAAGACCGAAGGGATTCAATCGAAAGAGGAAGACTAGTGGAAGTAGCCAGCGAATATATTCGCCGCAACGAACAGTAGTCTGACGCGGGCCCGTAGCTCAGTGGTT
>CAZHOZ010000135.1:0-2918 GCA_964533895.1 uncultured Candidatus Saccharibacteria bacterium
ACCAGATAAGGACAAGGATGTAAACGCTCTAGACCGTCAAGCCGGCCTCGGTGCCTACCGAATTAACACATCAGCTCTCAAACGCTTCATCGAGAGCGGATTCGATGTGGAAGCAGCTAAACTCCAGGATGGTGATAAGCTCGTTAGCTACGACTGGTTCCAGCCAGCCGCTATCGGTATCTCAATGGGTGCAAACCTAGACGAAACCCAAGCCTCGAATAAAGGCTCAGTAGGGAAGCTGATGAGCATGTTCGGATCAGCCGGGACTTCAATCGCCGCCGGTGCAGAAACCCTCGCACAACAGCCACTCGTTCAAGGACTTACCAAGCTCACCGGCTATGGCGACATCGTATCAGGCTTCGTAGCCACAGCAGTCGGTGTTCCAGCCAGCTTCGTGCCAACACTCTTAAACCAGGTAAACCAGCTAGTAGATAACACAGCACGATCAACCTACGACCCTAACCCAACACAAGAGGCCGTCAACAAGGTAAAAGCTAAAATCCCTGGTGTATCTTCATCACTTCAACCCCAGGTAGGCACAATGGGCGAAGACAACGAACGCTATGTAGGCGGCAAGAATAGCTTCTTCAATGTGTTCTTTAACCCAGCATTCGTATCAAACTACGATGCCAACTCGGTTAATACGGAGATAAAACGACTCGAAGACAAGACCGGCCAAAAGTCTCAATACCCAGCTATCGTCAATAAAACTCAAAAAGTAAACGGACAAGATGTAAAGCTCACTCCAGAACAACTAACTGACATGCAGCGCACTCAGGGCGAACTGACTCGAGCAGCCTTCAACGGCATCATGAAAGACCCAGGATACGCAAAGCTCTCTGATACAGACCGCGTAAAGCGACTGCAGAACATCATCACAGAAGCCAACTCCATTGCTAGAATCAAGGTACTCGGCGATGTAGCTGACAGCGATACTGACAAGTCAGTCCTCCGTGGCGTCACTACTGGCAAAGTAGAATACTCCACTTCTCCTAGCGGGCGTGGTAGCTCCGGCATATCTCCAAAGCAGAAGTACGAAGAAGAACTTGCTACCTACGAAACCGAGAAGAAACAGGGGCTTATCTCGGACATCCAGGACATTGGCCGTCAGCGAACTCTTACAAAGCTCCGAGCGCAGCAAGACTCCAGCGCAGATGCAGTGGAACTCTACAGTAAGTCTTACAAGGACATCGTGGCATTCGTGAATGAGAATAAGAACGGCAAAACCCTATGGGAAGAGATTAAAGCTCTTGACAAGAAAATGACCGATGCCGGCTATACCTCAAAGCTCTACGATAAATATGGCCGACCTAAGCGCACTACCAAAGGTAGGAGCAGAGGACGCAAGGGTACAAGCCGTGCGAAGCTCGCCAAGGCCACCAAGCGGTATAGTGGAGCAGATAGTAGCATTAAACAGATAACAAGCGGCACACGCCGAGCTACGCGTCCTGTAGCCAGCCTGAGCGGTCCACGCTACAGCGTGAAGAGCTTGCCGAAGATTAAACCCGGGAAGCGATATGCGTAGATTGTGGTATAATATCACCAATAGCTACCAACAATTGACGGGGCATTTAATCAATGGAGTAGCCCTATGTCAATGACCGTAACAGATGCAATTAGCACCTCATATCTGCTTGCTACAGGTAAGCCGACTGCTCCAAGTAGCGGCACATCTAAATACAATCGCATTCTTGGACTCCTCAATGTGTTCTCTCGAAGCTGGGCCAACGAACCGGGAGTAGACTGGCAAAGTCTGCGCCTCTGGGCCAATGTAACCGGCACAGTCACGGCATCAGCGACATTTGCTATCCCTACAACCCTAGACAGAGTATCCAAGGACGCTAACGACCCAGTTCGCATTCTTCACTCAGACGGCATCACCGAGTCTCAATACACCATCGTACCGGCAGAACGGCTCTACGAAGCAGCTACAAAGGTGCGGGGAGCTTCCGGAAGCACGGTAGCAATCGTAGGCTCAAACCTGGTATTCGACACAGCCTTTACGGCAGATAGCCCTCAATTCGGCGGCACAATCCAAGTTCCTGGATACAAAGTAGTAGCTACGCTCTCAAGCGGAAGCGATGTCATTGAAGTGGATGATCCAGACTGGCTCTGCTACATGGTAGCGGCCGAGTATGTTCGTAACGACATTACCCGAGTACAGCAGTACGGTAACCTGATTGCCCTCGCAAACAATGCTATGAATGGCATGAAAGAAGCCAACGGATCCGCGCAAGAGCAGGTAACAGCACAGTGGTCACCACTAGGCAGCACTTAGGAGTAGCCCATGATTGCTATTCCTAAAGCATCATCACCGCCGGAGATAAAGCGCATATCCGTCAAGGATTGGCTCAAAGGTACCGTTACAGCATTTGATGACGGTCGTACACCTATAGATGGTCTTCGCGCTTCCGGTAACATGATTCTCGATCAAGACGGTACACTACGACCTCGACCGAGTCTGGTTCGTTATGGCACACAACCAACAGGAACCGTTCTCGGCGAGCTCTACGAATTTTCCAAGACAACTGCCGGTGTGACAGAATACTACTTAATATCGGTACAGAATGTAGCCGGTACAGCTAAGGTATATGTCTCAACCGATGGTGGAACCTGGACGGTATGTAACGGCAAAACCTACAACACAACCGCCAAATGTCACTTCTTGCAGGTGGATGACAAAGTGCTCGTCATGAACGGCACAGATAACTTGAGCTACTTGGACATTCCAACCCTGACGGTTATTCCATTCAATGCCTTAGCAGCCGCAACCATTACATCAGCAGTACAAACCGGCATGGCCGGCACAACCTACACTTACTACTACCAGGTAAGCGCAAACTCAACAGTCGGCGAAACAGCCGCTAGCGCGACAACTTCAGTACAAACTAGCACCGAGCGCGACCTCTGGGTACCAG
>CAZHOZ010000136.1:0-2904 GCA_964533895.1 uncultured Candidatus Saccharibacteria bacterium
GATGGCGGCGCGGCGGTCTGGGGTGCCGGCGAGGGCATTTTCCAAAGCCTTGGCAGAATTGACAGCATGAGGGATGACTGAAGACGACTCACCTTTAGAAGCTGTTTTTTTATTATGCTTAGAAATAGAATCTAACGATTTTGAACTCATATGAATAAACTATCAACTCGCTTGTAAAACTCTTATGTCTATATTATCTGGTATAAACCAAGTGCACAAGATATAAACCATTTATTTATAAGGGTTTTTAGAGTCTATCTAAAACTGAGGCTTGACATCCATGTCAAAATATCGGGCTGATGTAAAATCAGGGCTCGTAACATGCTCAAATCCAGGAGGTGGCGCGAAGAGCAGTAGACCGTTGAATATTACGTCTTCAGCTGGTTTACCATAATACAAGCTACCGTCCGGATGAAAATCAAAATCTGAACTATATTGGCCTCTTCCTATATTTGAGCTTATGCCGGCAAAGTCGATATAATTGCGACCCATCTGATAGCCTTCTTTTGCTGCAGCCATTCCATGAATAGTGAGCCGTTGGTTAGCACACTGTGACGCAGTCGGATTCGGCCCAGTTGGACCACCTGGCTGTTCGGGCTTAAATCCAGTACTGGTTGACAGACTATTTGACGTTGTATCAGCTGGATTATAAAGATCACAAGTTTTTATTTGGCCAGCTGAATACAGTGCGGCGTCTATCTGCTTCACATCACGATCAATGATAATATCACCATTAACTATAATGCCCTGGTTTGGTAAAGGATTTAAGCTAGCTGGGTTACCACGATTATAAGCTATTGCCGGCAATGAACCATTGATAATATCAGCATTTATGTAGAGATCACCATTGACCAAAATAGTGGTGCGCGCCCTTGGTGCAAGCAATGCAGGAGCTCCCGTGGCTCTCCCCAAAATAAATTGGCTATCAGATGGATTACGCTTGTTAAGCACGGTGATGGTCGGACAAAGTCCGTCTAGACCTGGCAAATTACTACTACCATCATAACCGGGATCACCTTTTGCATAACGATCGGTGCCATTTGGATTAGGTCCACCAGCAGGACAACTGTCAGGAGAATTCGTATAGCTATCTAGCGCTTCTCGATAAATCACTTCATCGCCATTTTTCTTGAGGCCTTCATTGAGACCGTTGCGCAGATTAAAAGCATACACCCCAAAGCTACAGCTACTCGAATTATCAGTCGTAGTTGACGCATCATCACGCCCTAATACATACGCGTTAGTGCTACAAAACGGACCACTGCTAAGCGCTGAATTTATCACCCCCGATGCATCCTGCTGTTGTGCTGCTACCGAATAAGATGCTTCATAATTAAGATCATCTTTGTGCGAACCACTTGCAGAGCCAACGTCACGGCGACCACCTAAGTCTGCACCATCCACCTTCAGACTCCCCTGACCAGTAATTACACCTAAGGCTGACACATTCCCATTCTGAGTGCGTAGCCACGGACTGTAATCTTTTCTAAATCGCACTGTTGTTTCACAAGTGGCTCCAAAATTATTCAGGGTACCTCCAGATGATCGTGTCATCTGGAAAGCCAATCGCACAGTTGAGGTAGTTACATTATTTTTTGCTGTTATTGGCACCGTAAATGACGCTGTTTGATTACTTTTTACTAACGTACCAGGGGGAGATATATCCAAACCTGTCGATACCGAATCAAAACCCTGGCTCCCGTCAATCATCGCCAAATGATACTTATTGCTTGGACCATAATCTTTCCAATAAGCCTCGCCAGTATTCTTAAATCTCATCGTAACTTGATACGATTGACCGCCATCTACAGATCCTTGCAACTGAGAAAAGTCGGCTACATCACAAATTGCATTAGGGGCACAGCCATGATTCTTGGTATCTAACAAGAAATCACTCCCCATATAGTTGACATAAAGCCGAACTTGTCGCGACAAACCATCCCGATAATTATCCGCAACTGTATAACTAATACTCGATCCAGATTGCCGCGCTACTTCCACACCACTCACGCGAATAAATAAAGTAGCCCCGCTCGGTCCGGACACACTGCCAGAAATTGTCGAGCAAGTAATCGATAGAGACCCGGTTAGTTTCGGTCGATACACCCAATCAAGTCGTATCGATGCGCCATTGCCCACCTGATTTGCCGAATAGCTATATGTAGTAGAGCTAGTAATAGCGCCACCATTAACTCGATAGCCGATTAAGTCAAAGCCCGGCTCTGGATCAGCAGTAACTGTATGATTTTGGTCGGCACGTATTGAAGGCAAGCTATATGGATTAGTTTTGGTGATACGAGCACCGCCATCGAGCCTGATGGTATTGTCGCTATATGGTCCATTTGGGTTATTACTCTCATTAACCTTGTGGCCCTGGATGGTCATCCGTGGTGGAGGTGGAGGTGGAGGGTTTTTTCTCAAATAAACTCGTATTGTATAGCCACGTGCACCATTAGCTACTCCACTGTATAGAGACTGAGGAACACGAAAATTGCTACCTTCCTCTGAAGCCGTATACGTTGAAGTAGTTGTCCCGTTACCACGAGCAATAATCACCTCAAATTGGCTTGCGTCGGCATAATTTGGGGGCTTATAGCCATTCGGTGCAACAATATAATGACGCCACGCAGTATAACAAGATAGTGTATACGTCCATGGATTCTGAGTAAGTGGATTAATATAATACACTATCTGACTGGCATTTGGATCGCTCCAATTATTAACGTTGCCGGGTGTATAAGCAATATTTACGACCCCGTTAAAGTAGGAACCTGCTGCTAGTTCATCACTACATGGCCATCTCATATTAGTCGTACTAGCTAGAGTTACTTTAGCGTTTTGACCTGCGAGTGGAATGAGCTGTCTAGTGCTGTAGTCTCTAAGCTCCATCCGAAACGGTAGACC
>CAZHOZ010000137.1:0-2858 GCA_964533895.1 uncultured Candidatus Saccharibacteria bacterium
GTACTAGAAAACATCAAACGAGTCGTCCGTGAAGAAATGAATGCTGTTGGTGGCCAAGAGGTACAAATGACCGTCTTGCAGCCGCGTGAACTGTTTGAAAAAACTGACCGGTGGGATGATGCTAAGGTGGATAACTGGTTTAAGACTAAGCTGGTGAATGGTACTGAGCTAGGGATGGGCCTCACCCATGAAGAGCCAGTCGTCGACATGCTGTCGAGCTACATTAGTTCGTACCGAGATCTGCCAGTGTTGGTATATCAAATCCAGACTAAGTTTAGGAATGAATTGCGGGCTCAGGCTGGGTTATTGCGTGGTCGTGAATTCATGATGAAAGACATGTATAGCTTTGCGCGCAATCAAGAAGAGCATGCTGCGATATACGAGAAGATTGCTCAGGCCTACGTGCGTGTGTATGAACGCTTAGGAATCGGTGATATTACCTACCGTACGTATGCAGATGGCGGTATTTTTACTCCGCATTTTAGTGATGAATTCCAGATGCTCAGTGATATTGGCGAAGACACGGTCTATATTGATGAGGATCGTAAAATTGGGGTCAATAAAGAAGTTATCGATGACGCCCGTCTCGCCGATACCGACATCAATAAGGATAAACTGGTGGAACACCGGGCAATCGAGGTAGGGAATATTTTTCCTCTAGAAAGTAAGTATACTGATGCTTTAGGTGTTTTCTACACCGATGCAGAGGGGCGACAGCAAAAGCTTATTGCTGGCTGTTATGGCATCGGTATAAGCCGTTTAGTTGGGGCACTCGCAGAGCACTTCTCAGACGATAAAGGCTTGATCTGGCCGGCAGAAGTAGCGCCATTCCGGTATTATCTGATTGTACTTGGCGGCGAAAATACTATGACGGCAGCACAAAAACTCTACGCGTCACTTGGCAAAGACGCTGTGCTTTTTGATGATCGAGCTGATGTTGCGGCGGGTGCGAGATTTGCTGATGCAGAACTACTGGGCTGTCCAATCCGCCTGGTGATTTCTGATAAGACGGTTGAGGCTGGCGAGTTTGAGGTGAAAAGCCGCGGCAGTACATTTGCAGAACAACGTATGAGACTAGAAAATTATGGTAAGCTCAGCGAACTTGCAGTCTAGCCCTCAGCTCAAGCCGGGAGTATATGAGCACTATAAAGGCAAACGCTATTTAGTGATGATGACGGCTACGCTTGAAGCTACTTTGGAGCCGCACGTAGTGTATGTGCCGTTGTATGACGCTGGTGAGAGTGCGACGACGTGGCTGCGGCCACTTGACGACTTTACCGCCTCCATCGAGGTCAACGGCGTGATTTGTCCGCGTTTTCGGCTGGTGAAGGCGAGCTAATCTTGCACCACTGCATCATTCAGGTGCATAATACGCTCAAGCTTACAAAAAGAAACTTTTTTTAGGAGGACGTATGCCGACAGTACAGATTAACCTTTGGGGTGTAATTGCCGCGACAGCATTTGGCATGGTGGTTGGTGCTATTTGGTACTCTGAGCTACTTTTTGGTAAACAATGGATGAAGCTGGCTGGTAAAAAAGCCGCCGACTTACAGAATAACGCTGGCACTTCGTATTTGCTCACCGGACTGCTGTGGCTTTTGATTAGCTACGTATTAGCGCATTTTGTGCAATATACGTTTGCTGATACTTGGTTGGAGGGGGTGATTACCGCTTTCTGGCTGTGGACTGGCTTTGTATTTGCGCCGCAGCTTATCCACGCGCTCTTTGATAGTAGCTCAAAAAAACTATTGGCAATCAACGCTAGCTACACGCTCGTCGCACTGATTGGTATGGGGGTGATTCTGGTAGTTTTACCTAACTAGCAGCATAGTATATGGCTTCTCAGCACGGACTTCCCACAGCCGAATATGTGCGGTTTTTAAAAAATCGTGAGCTTTCGCAATTTTATCTCTCGGTATTCGCCAAGGGGCTAGCTCGTGGTAGTATTTTAATTTTTGTACCGATTTATTTGTTGCAATTGGGTTTTAGTCTGCGCGAAGTAGCTATTTTGTATATTGCTAAGTTTGTCCTGTTTCTTTTAGCTAGTCCAATTGGCATGTGGAGTAATTCACGTTTTGGGATTAAAAAAACCATGGCTGTTGGGGATATCTTTCTGATAGGTTATTTGGCGGCCGTAGTACTACTAGCCCAACGTCCAGAGCTCTACTTCCTTTTAGCGATTCTCTATGGTTTGGCTTCAGGGCTTTATCTCTCGGCCTATCACATTGAGTTTACGCACGCCAAAGATCATAAGCATGAAGGTGCCCAAATCTCAATCGGCAAGGCTCTATTGATTATCTCTCAAGCCATGGCACCACTCTTAGGAGCGCTTCTCATCACACTAGGTTCATATCAGTTAAATTTTATTGTGGCAGCAGCAACTATTTTACTATCATTAGTGCCCCTATTCATGTCGCCCGATTTTCGCACAAAACCATATCGTTTTAACCTCAAGAGCTTGCGTACGGCTGACAGTAAACGCAAGGCCTTTTCCTATGCTGGCTTCGGAGTTTTACAGTTAGGGAATGATATTTTTTGGCCTCTATTCATTTATTTGGTACTACGGAATGTGTTAGAGGTGGGGGCTTTGGTTTCGTTATCAACGGTAATTACGATTTTTGGTGTACTCTGGTACGGTCGCAAGGTAGACGGAGGGGTTAGGCAAAGTTTACTGGCGGGGGTGTGGGCGCAGGCACCAAGTTGGTTGGTGCGGCTTTTTGTTACAACGCCAATTGGTGTTACTCTAGCAAACTTCTACTCCAACTTTACCTATCATTTATTAGATGTGGCTTACGAAAAAGTTATTTATACGGATGCCGGCAACTCATCGGATTGGTCTAATTATTTTTTATTTCGTG
>CAZHOZ010000138.1:0-2847 GCA_964533895.1 uncultured Candidatus Saccharibacteria bacterium
ACATTACTCTATCTCGAAAAACATCATAACCCCCACTGGAGCGACTACTTTTGCCAGCTAAACCTGCCTTAATGAGTTCATCTAAGCTAAACCCACGTTTAGTGGCATAATCTACAAAACCGGTCCATCCCTCTGGTGCGTACCCCAAACGAAAAGCCTTAATCGTCTCAGCAGTCAGGGCACGCTTTTCTTTTAGATACGCCAGCGCCAGCTTATGACGCGAGAGTTGATAATGATAATACTTGGTTGCAAGCTCCACCGCAGCAAACAATCGACCTTTTTTCTCTCCACCCATGCCCTGTCCACGTGGCTTCAGCTCCACGCCTGCGCGAGCAGCCAACATCTCCAAGGCTTCTGGAAAACTAAAGCCTTCTGCCCGCATCACAAAGCTTATAACATCCCCTCCTTCGTTAGCGCCAAAATCATGCCAAATTTGCTTATCGGGACTAACAAAAAAACTTGGCGTTTTCTCAGACCGAAACGGTGAGATACCACGATAATCTTTGCCGGCTTTTTTGAGCTCTACATAGCCAGCTACAACCTCAACAATATCTAGGCGCTGCTTTACTTCCTCAACGTCATTCATAGCCTATATTATAGGCTCTCTAGGTAAAAACTCGAAGAGTAAACGAAAAAGCTCAAGGCTAATCGATAAGTTCCAAGATCTCCGGCAAGGTCTTCATGCCCTTACTACCCAAAAAGTGCCCCTTATCTGCGAGCATCACTATCTCAGCATCGAGCTTATGCGCCAAACGATGCGTACGGTCTGGTGTCACAATTGCGTCATTGTCGGAGTACACGCAGGTAAACCGTTTGGCCTGCTGGCGAATATGAGGCCAGTTTGGCTCGGGTTCAAAAAATCTGGTTACCGCTTCGCCAGGAGCGTCATAAAACCCACTCACTAACACGACCTGACCTATAGGGCTTGTCATACTTATCGATTCAAGCAAACGTAACACTATAAAACACCCCAACGAATGGGCGACTATAATGCTTCTCTCATTCAAATCTTGCATTAGAGGAGAAAGCTGAGCTCTCCAGCGCTTGAGCAGTGGTCGTTCGCGGTTATCGAGATGCGGTGCACGCACCTGATATCCTCGTTTGCCTAATTGAACATTCAACCAACCCAACCAACCAGCCGTCGGATCATCATTCCAGCCATGAATAATCAACGCAACTTGTGATAAATGGCCGACGTTTGCCGTATCTATCGCCACTTCCATGTAGCTACTACGCCAGCCATCACCTCAGTGTTTTCTTTAGTAGTGTTTTGTGTAGTTATGAGTACTCCTTGAATCGGCTGTCCAGCATTGTCAAACCGATCACTATTATTTGTCTTAGCAAACACCAGGATCTTTTTCTCACTCTCCTTCACAGTAGTAAAACGCACCGCATCTTGCCCATCAAGCTTAAAAGCCTGCTCGGATTCAATGGTGGTACCACTTGCCTTCAATTGCTGCTTAAACGCTTCTAAGCTCTTCTCAAAGCTTAGCTCACCCGCTTCATTATTAACCATCTCGGTCGGTGCCGCCATAAGCAAATTAGCCTCTCCCGATCCATAACCTAAATCGATAGCACAATGTTGATTAACTCCCGAGCTTATACTACGTGGAACTTCGAACTTATAGCATTCCGTTTCAACCTTACCAGTGCCACGTTGTTCATTACCCTGTAGCTCCCCTTGACCAGTCACGTCCGCTGCGCCAAGATTGGTGGCTTCGCGTTTTTTATCATCCGCCGTTTTCTTGGTGAAAAGCGCCAAAGTAACCAAAGCAATTAGTAGTATTGCAACTACCCCCAAACCCAGCGCTAGCATCCGATATTTGTGTTCGTGCCCTTGCGGTTGCATCACATTACTCACATCCGCCTCCTTATTCACTTCCAAGACCAGGTAGAAAGAAACTGGTCAAAACCCTTACGGCTATAGTCATCATTATACGCACCCGTAACAATAAAGGCGACAAATGTTTTTTCACCAAACGTCTTATCGCCTTCCGGCAAAATTATAAATACATACGCCACATCCACACCCGAAGCCGCATCTTTTTTGCCAACTACTTTTGTGGCATCTAAGCCACCCACCTTTATGTCCTCACGAGTCGTCACCAAATCCTTTGGGATAATGTCAGTAATAAGTGCCTCAAGATACTTTTTAGTGTCAGCTTCCGTGTTACTATTTTGAACGTCTTGAGCAGTACCTTCTCCTGTTGTAACATCGAACTGACCAAGTGCCGAAACAAATATTGAAGAAATCTTTTGTTCACCATATGTGATCGATAGCGCACAATCTTTATTCTGCTGAGTCTCGACTGGCGTAAGCGATTGCGCAACATAACAGTCAGTGGAGATTTTTTCACTAAACGGCTGAGTTGCTTTTTCAGCTTTATCACGCACCGAGCCTGCGGTGGTTGGACTTGAGGCGACCGGTTCTTTAGCTTTTTGAGAGGCAAAGTATGCATAGCCGCCAATAGCAGCAACCAACAATACAACTACCCCCACCGCGATACCTACAATTAACCCAATCGGCTTACGTTTAGCAGAGCTTACCGCTGGTACACCCGGACCTGGCGCTGGAGCCGGTGCAATGTTTTCAGACTGTGCACCAAACGGCATGGTTTGAGAGCTAGCTTGCAGCCCACCGGCGTGCATATCGTCATTGCGCGGTACCGGTGCTAAACGCACTGGGGCGGGTTTAAGTGGAGAGTCGGCAAGTTCGCTCACCATGGGCTGAGACGGTTCGGTGTTTGTTGGCGGCAGCGGAGGTGCAATCGGGGAGGGCTGAGGTACTACAGAGGGTGGAACAGCACTGGGTGCGGGTGGCGAAGGATCCACTGGTGGTGGAGATGA
>CAZHOZ010000139.1:0-2728 GCA_964533895.1 uncultured Candidatus Saccharibacteria bacterium
CAATATCCTCACCAGTCTGCGCTTCAATCCCCTCTAGCCCCGGAGAGCTATTGACTTCAAGCACAAGCGGGCCACGCTTAGAACGGATAAGATCAACCCCAGCAATTGACATGCCCAGCGTTGAGGCCGCTTTCAGGGCTACGTTTTGTTCTTTTTTACTAAGTTCAACTGGAGTTGATTCACCACCTCTATGTAAGTTCGAACGAAATTCACCATCTTGCCCCTTGCGCATCATCGAACCTACAATTTTATTACCAACTACAATAACACGAATATCAGCCCCGTCGGCTTCTTCAATAAACTCCTGCAAGATAAAGTTTGCATTAATAGAATTAAAAGCCTCAATAACGGACTTTGCAGCCTTTTTGGTCTCTGCTAGCACCACCCCCTTACCCTGAGTACTTTCCAGTAGTTTTACCACCACCGGCGCACCACCAACTAATTCCAAAAGCTCCGCCGCATCGGAAGTTTGAGAAGCAAAAACAGTCTTTGGAATACCTACCCCAGCTCGTGCCAATAGCTGCATCGAACGCAATTTATCACGAGAGCGCACCAAAGCGAGTGAGCTGGTAGCAGTATAAGCATGCATCATCTCAAACTGTCGTAATACCGCCGCACCATAATTGGTGTAGCGTGCGGCAATACGCGGAATCACCGCCTCCACCTCATCCACCGAACGACCTTCCCAGTGCACTGACGGATTGCGGCTTTCAATCGCCATGTAGGCCTTTGTGTAATCGACCACCACTGGCGTATGCCCCTGAGCTGTTGCAGCCTCAACCAAACGACGAGTTGAATAATTGTCTCTTCCGGCTGACAATATTGCGATTTTCATGATTTCGTAATCTCCCCTCGGGATAATTCCACGTTTACTAAATAATTACCGCGCAAAAGCTTACGACCCAGAAGCATCGGAACCTTCTGACTCTGGCGATTAGTCAGGGTCAATTGTGTCTGGTGATCACGACCCTGGATACGTACAATTGTACGTATCTTATAGCGATTCTGCCACTGTCCAGTTGAGCTTTTTACTTGCACCGTTTCAAAATCACGACTCACACACTCAACAAATTCTTCCGAATGCGTTCGTCCATCCACAAAGTGCGGCACGCGAAAATGCAACTTGTTGCCGCCTTTTGTGTGCTTTACACGAATATCCTCAGCGTGCAGCGCACCACTATATGCTCCCGTATCAGTCTTGGCGGCAACATCGGTTATACCAAATTCTGGCAAGCCAACTATTTCAATTCTTCCAATTACCTTTTTAGGCAAACTTAATGATGCCTTACGCTGATAGCGTCTTGGTGCGACCCGACGCAAGTAATCTACAAAGCCAGGAATGTTTTTATCAATGTGTACACCCGTAACTATCTGCGAACCCTGGTTCACCTCAAGCACTGCAGCGCGACCGGTTGTTTTGTCGACCAGTACATCAACTCCAGACACAGATAATTCCATCGCTTCAGCAGCCCGTATGGCTAATTTGATAATCTTACTTGGAGCTTTCTTTTCTTCGACAAGCACAGCTTCACCGCCAGCTGACGTGTTGTTCAAATGTGAAGTGCCAGATCCGGTACGAAAAATAATCATACCCGTCGCGCCGCCATACACCTGCACCCGCCAGTCGCCATCGTTTGGCGCAAAGTCTTGAATAATCCAATCAACAAGCGTGCCGTCCACGAGTGACTTTGCCTGGCGTCGGGTTTTGGCAAGATGGTTGTCTTTGCCTTTTTGTCCGGTTGTCGATTTTATGACCGCTGGATACTGTACAATTTCCGAACCTAAAACTTCTTGAATGTGCTTCTGCGAGGCATAAATCGTTCGCACAGTTGGCACTCGCAAAGACCAGAGCTTCATGGTGGTAACAAGCTTATTAGCAGCTCCTTTTTGCTCAACTGCGGCATCAATAAACGGCACGCCCTTAGCACGCAAATAGATGGCGAGGGCGGCAGCAACATCTGGCATGCCTTCCCAGCCTTTGAAATATACAAAGTCATAGTCGGCTGGATCTTTCTTAGTCTTCCAGTCAAAAACTTGTGCTTTACGTTTGTCTACCAAAAATACCAAATCCTCAAGAGCCATCACTTCACCCTGCGCAAAATCAAAGTCTGCATATTTTTTCAAACGCGTAATAAAGCCCACACCACGCGTCGAAGTTGGTTTGGCCGCGTGAGTAAAAATAAATAATATCTTAGGCCGAACAAGGGCTGGTTTAACCACGTCGAGCCCCCTTCTCGGCTTCACGCTGCATATACTCGAGCAATAACTGCATCTTCTGCTCAGGATCAGCGCCCAACTGAATCGCCGGTGCTTCGTTAATTTCCAATATCACGTGCTCACCAGTGTGTTTATTGATGAGTAAATCCAAGCCACAAAACTGCTCACGACCAACTAAGCGAGCTGCTTTCAGGCTATCTATGCGCTGTTTGTCTGTGAGAATTGACTCATCGAAGATGCTCGCCACAGCATCCTGCGAAGTATTATTCAAGTGCGTATCATCAGAGGCTCTGGCTCGCTTCATTACCATCTTAATCTCACCGCCTAGAATCAGTACACGATAATCAAAGTCGTTGGCAATAAACGGCTGAGCGATGAAAGTAACATCTGGGTGTTCAATTAGCTTCACCTTAAGATCTTCGTAGTTCTGAATGAGAAAATTATTGTTGCCACCAAAATCCTGGATACTCTTAAGAACAAAAGGATATGGGTACGGGGCATTTTTCCGAAA
>CAZHOZ010000140.1:0-2726 GCA_964533895.1 uncultured Candidatus Saccharibacteria bacterium
TTTAAGCTTGCGACCGAGGCGCGGTGGGAATATGCGTGTCGGGCGGGAACGCTGGCAGCGTACTATTGGGGCGATCAGTGGGATCGGAGCAAAATCAACAGTGCATCGTATTGGGCCAAACAAGATTTGATGGATCATGAGGCTTGGGAAAAGTTTAAATTTTCAGATAAATGGCAAAAGTTAGGAGCGAAAACAACACCAATAGGTAAGCCAGAATTTCCTTGCAATGGATTTGGGTTATATGATATGTTGGGAAATGTCTGGGAGTGGTGCGAGGACGGGTACGATAGCAACTATGGACAAAAAGACAATTTAGTCGTAAATATGGAAATTTTTGCCCCAGTCTGCCAAAATGGCTCGCGCCGCCTCTCTCGCGGCGGATCGTGGTACTATGTTGCCCGCGACTCCCGCTGTGCGCGCCGCGACTCCGATTCGCCCGACCGCCGCAACCGTAATCTGGGCTTTCGTTGCCTTGAGTCTATCCGAAAAGTGAAGTAGTTGATAAATAAGGTGTTAGGAGAAAAAGTAAGTAGCGTAACAGTTACGCTAGTGTTACGCTAAAAAGCCGCCAGGTGCCACAAGTGTTAGCGTAAAATTACGCTAAAATGTAGCGTAACAAATTAGCGTAACAAAAGGTGTGGAAAAAAAAGCGTGGAAAATTAGCGTAAAATTACGCTACAAGAGTAGGCAAAGTGAAAAAAAAAGTAGAGGCGAGCAAGATAGAAGCAAAAAAAGTGAGTGGTAAAAAAAAATAGAGACAAAGCATCTACCAGCCCTTTGCGAAAAGAGCAGAGCTTTTTAGGCAAAGAGAAAAGTGAAGAAAAGCAAACTGTGGCCAAACAAGATTTTAGAAGAGGTCAGCGGCTTTGAAAGCAATCCAGGCACAAACAAAATGAAGAAGAGCGAGATAGTTTTGAGCTTTTTTCTCCCAACGAATGAGTAATCTACGGAAATCATTCATCCAAGCGTGAGTGCGTTCAACGACCCATCGGTGTGCGGGGTGATGGGGAAGAGTTTCAGGAATAAAAGGTGCTTCGCCTCTGCGGCGGATGTGAGGAGTATAGCCCCAAGAGGCGAGCAAGCAGTCAATTTCAAGGTAATCATAGCCTTTGTCAAGACACAAATGCTGAGGCATTTGGGCAGTAGGCTCAGGTCGAGCAATAGGGATAGAATGGAGAGTAGGCGCAGCAAGTTTGAAATCATTGGTAGAAGCCGGGGCAATAACAAGACCAATGGGAATACCGTTATCATCGGTGATAATGCTTCGGTTGGTACCAGTTTTGCCGTGATGTTTGAAGCTAGGGCCACAGCAATCGCCGCCTAAAGGAGCAAGGACTTGAGAGGCATCCATAGATTGCCATTGCCAAGCAAGCCCTTTAACGCTGTCGTAGTGTAGAAGTCCAATTTGCCAAAGTTTGAAAAAGACTTGGTTGTTAAGCCAGAATTGAAAACGATCATGGACAGTGCTTTTGGCACCAAGACATCTAGGTAAGGCGGCCCATTGAGAGCCGGTACGTAGGAGGTAAAAGATAGCAGTCATAGCAAGCCTATCATCCATGCGTGGTCGTCCGGGCTTGATTTTAGGGTTGTTGAGAGCAAGCAAAGGAGCAATGTTCTCCCAAAGTTGGTCAGGAATTTGGTAATGAACATCGAGATCAGGATAAATCATGGCCTGCCTCCAGCAACATGAGAATCAAGCCAGGCTTGGATTTTAGCTTTGGCTTTGGAGACATCTTTGCCAATGTAAATCCAAGAGCGTTTACCATTGAGATTATAAAGCCCATACCAACGAGAGTACTTTTGCCCATGAACCACATCAGTCTTTCTGGTCAAGGAGACACCTAAGATTTTAGGCGGCTTAGAGTCCAGTTCCTTCTTTAGGTGAAGCTCTTTTTGCAGCTTTTGGATACCGCCCTCCAGCGAGGTAAAGCGATCAAGCAGGCTGGAAATGACCAATTCTAGGGATGTTACTTTTTGAGCTAGGCGGTTACAAGATGGACAGAGAGGGGAGATGGAGTCACGCTCAACACGATGGCCAGCACAGCCCAAAAGATTGAGATACATCTCGTCAAGTTTAGCATGCCCAACATTGCCACCGTGTTGCAAGCGGGTAACCCCCTTGCCATTGCCTTTGGGATCAATGCGGCCTTTGGGGATGCCTTTTAGTGCGGCATCTACAATAAGGTTGCGTTTTTGGTCACTGCTCAAATTGGGGTCAGGGGTGAGATTGATCTGCTGCTGAGTGCGTGGTTGTAACTCAAATCCCTGGTAGGCAACTAGATTGGCATACATTTCTTCAATTTTGCGCGCTCCCAGTAGCGAGCCTTTGAGCAGACGCCGTACACTATTACCTTGGCCTTTTATATCAAGGCGGCGCAAAGGTACACTCCTGTTTGCGGCTTGGATTATGGCTTGACGTTTTTCGTCTAAGTTCATGTTTTGCTCCTTAAAAACTTGGCCGAATTTGACCACTGATTACATACCAGGGTACAAAAACGACCTAATATAAGGAGTAAAACATTTTTTGCATTGTTACGCTACAAAACAGAAAAAATTAGCGTAAAATTACGCTACAAAAGTTACGCTACAAAAGTGCATTTTTTGTTACGCTACAGAAAAACGTAGCTTTGTTAGCCTCCCTTAGCGTAACTTTACGCTACAATATTTTTGCTCTATTTTCTATAAGTTTTTGTGTGTATAATAGTTGTGATTTTTCGGATAGACTC
>CAZHOZ010000141.1:0-2698 GCA_964533895.1 uncultured Candidatus Saccharibacteria bacterium
AGATGAGAAGAAGCCGGTCGCACCGACCATGTCGAGTTAGTTGTCAGAAGCTATCTGGTAGTTTACAATCAAAGTAACATAAGCGGGTAAGGGCTATAAGTATGCTGTTTCGTGATGTCGTATCAAATATTGCTCTGGGACGAGAAAGTAAAAATGTTCTAGGCTTTTACATCAAAAGGCTTGCTGACGAACAATCTACACGTGTTATTACGGCTGTTTTGGCACTTATCATGGTGGCTTTTCAGTCGGTTACCTTTCTAGCTCCCCCACAGGTTTCGGAGGCTAGTGCGGGATCGAGCAACGATATAATTTATGCGGGAGTGCGGTCCAAAGCAGATTTATTAAGACGCTACGACACCAATCCGGAGGTGAGAGCAATCTTTAATCAAGTGCGTATCGATCGGGCTTCAATTGAGCGCATGGTGAATGGAAAGGTCAACTCAGCTTGGAATGTTGTTTCGATGGGGCGTTATCGACATGGCGATCCTGCTCAGAACGCACGACTTGATATTCCGGGTGCACACACACCGGTATATCTACGACCATTGCGAGTTTGGGGTAATAATAAGTGGTTTTACGGCTTGCAAGGAACAAACATGGATGGTGCACGGGTTTGGATACTGACTGATTGCGGTAATCCGGTAGTTGAGATAACCAATAATCCCGGGCAAAAAGAGCCAACACCGACTCCAACTAAGCCACCAACACCGACTCCAACTAAGCCACCAACACCGACTCCAACTAAGCCACCAACACCGACTCCAACCAAGCCACCAACACCGACTCCAACTAAGCCACCAACACCGACTCCAACACCACAGGCTAAATTTTCGTGTGTGGGTCTAGCGGCATACTTAGATCCAGCCAACGGCAAGCGTAATCCTCCATTGAAGGTAACTTTTGTAGGTAATGCACAGGTTTCTAACACTAAACTCAAAAACTATGTCTTTGATTTTGGTGATGGCGAGCGAATAAGTACAACTCAGCAGACTGTGGAGCACACTTATCAGAAATCCGGTATTTATACAGCTCGACTGCGTGTCGAGACTAGTGCCGGTACCACAAGCAACAGTCAGGTTTGTAGCCAGCGTATTGAGGTAGATGACGCGAAGTTGACCTATAACAAGCAAGCAGTGAATCTATCGATTAAAGACAAAAATGGCAATCCAATCCAAGCTAGTGGAACTACTGCCCAGGCTGGTAACGAAATCCGCTACATGATCTCGGCCACTAATACTGGCACTGGTCCTGTGAATGGGTTTGTTTTTGAAGAGGCAATTGCTGATATTCTTGAGTATGCTGATTTAAAAGATAAAGGTGGGGCCCAGTTAGTTGAAAAACCAATCCCCGGCCAAGAAGATAAGCTTGTAGAGCGCACCTTGGTTTGGGATAAGGTTGATATTAAGGGCGGTGAAACTGCAACCAAGCAGTTTGTAGTGAAGGTAAAAAATCCTATTCCAACTACTCCAACTGGTGCTAGCGATCGCAATTCGTATGACTTAAGGATGGAGAATATTTTCTTTAATAGTCGAGTTGAGGTTCTACTGGAACAGCCTCCAGTTAAGCAGATTGAGCAGGCTGCTCAGACCCTACCCCAGACTGGATCAGGCGTTGCCACAACCAGTATGGCACTATTTACTAGCGGCATGGTATTTATCCTTTTGCGCAACCGCTTGATAAAGCGTGAGTTGGAGATCCTGGCGGTAACTGATAAAGGAGGAGGGGATGTCTGAAAAATTAACTCAAAATCTTGAACATGAGTCGAGTGGAAAGCGCGAAAGACCTGAACTAAAAGCTGAAAAACCTACCCGTGACAATGAAAAACTCGAGCATAAGGTGGAGACTCAGCAAGAGCGCGAAAAATCAGCTGAGAAAACCCGCGAAAAACTGGAGAAGTCTCTTGATAAGGAAGCCGAAAAAAACCGTGAAAAACAGCCCAAGCCTGTAGAAACACGTGAACCTCAGACAATAACACGAGCTAAGCGTGATGAGGCTTTTAACTCAACGATGAAGACCGTACGCAATCAGCTATCACCGGTGCAGCGTAGTTTTTCTAAGTTTATTCATGCCAAGCCCGTTGAAGTAACTAGCGAGCTTTTAGAAGAGACAATCTTTCGCCCAAGTTTTTTGTGGGGTGGGGTGATTGGCGGGATTATTTTGGGAGCTAGCTTGTATATTTTTGCGCGCATGCAGGGCTTTCGGCTCTCGGGATCAGAATTTATTGTTGGCTTGTTTATAGGCGGGATTATTGGGCTAATTATAGAAAGGCTTTTTTGGCGTAAGAAGTCTGTGAAAAAACCCCGAAGCTAAGTCGCAATCTGATAAAATTATACATAAGTATTATGTGGTGTAAGATTAGAACGAGTCTTTGTGGGGTGGTTATGGCGACGTTGATGTTTATGCCGGTTGCTGCATTGCAAGCTGTAGATGCGGTAGTGACTCAGTCCTTTCAGGTAAGTCAGGCTTTATCAGTCGGCACACTTGTGGCACGCCAGGCCGATGATCCAAGCAAAGTGGAGCCGGCCACGACAAATACCAGGGGATTACTAACGGGAGTAGTGGCAAATCCTGAAGAGTCATTTGTGAGTTATAGCTCGAAGAACTCTGGCTCTGTAGATGTGGCCACCAGCGGTGCAGTAATTGTTAATGTGTCAACTATTAATGGCGATATCAAGGCTGGCGATCCACTCACCTCTTC
>CAZHOZ010000142.1:0-2694 GCA_964533895.1 uncultured Candidatus Saccharibacteria bacterium
GCAATAATAACTTATGAGGTGCTGCGGTATTCCTCCGGAGAATCCGGAACCAAAGCCGCGGGCAACCACCTTATGAGACGCTGCTTCACTCAAAGTACTCAACCAATCGGTTGGGTTTTTTGATTATTGGCAAGCGGCGAAGGTGAGAATAATTCTTTGCCCTCACCAATAATGTTATTTTTGAGAATGTTGTACCCTTCTGTACCGAGTGGCTTTTTTTCTAAGTACCTCGCCAATGCTCCGGCAATCCAATCAGCAATTTGAATGTTACGATTTGTGGTGGAGTCAATCATTAAAATTTGTACTATAGAATTTGCTGGTAAATTTGGGAGCATGCGCGCTTTTAAGGCAGTGCGAAATTGCCCCTCTGTAATCCCCTTTAATTGCCGGCGATCACAAAAGACACGGAACTCTTGCTCGGTGGTGGGTAAATACATTTCTAAGGTTTCACCTATAACCTGCGTATAAAGTTCGCCAGAGCTCACTGTTTCATTTTTACGAAATGTATTGGGTATATTTTGCCTTCGTAAGTACGTGAACCGTATGCGGACATCCAAATCTGAGATATATTGCAATGTCTTGAGTCGTAATCTGTGAGTTATATTCACTTCCGAAAATTTAATTTCGGATTGGTTCTGTTGTTTTCTAGGAAAACGGTTATGTTGCCAGGATAAAAATCTCTTTTCGGTTCTGTGCGGGTCTCCTACAGTAAACGAAGCTACAACAAAATACTCATCGTGATTATGCTTAACAAACTGTCCACTTTCGTCAATGAATATGTGCGCCATTGGCCAATCTTGTCATAAACATGTCTCTTCATCAACCTAATTTCTGCCTCACCAACTTTGCCACATCCCTCGCCGAATCCTTGTCAATTTTGCTTAAATCAGCAACATAGGCCAGTAAATTGTCTACAGTTCTCGCTAAATGGTCTAGAGGCACTTTTACCATTGGGTTTAAGTGTGCATCTAGGAACGCTGCTCTCATATCTGTATGCAGCCCAATAAGGTGCGGCTTACCATGGCCCTCCTGCTTGCAAGCGTACGCTATACCAAGCTCAACGCAAGCTCCCTCGTCTGGGACGCGACCATCAAGAACGATGAGAAAAATATCACTTGAACGAATCATACCACGATCCAATTCGAACATTGCCTTCCGTCGTTCCTCTTTACTCATCACATCGTATGGCGGCTTGCCGGCCTCTACGCCATCACGCTGTGGTAAGAAGACAGTAAGCCCCAACGTTTCTAATTTCTGAGTCAATGCCAAATTAAAGGTGCGTTCTGCTTCGCTGAAAAGTGGGCTAGCAAAATATACCTTCATACTTTAATCACGTACCATTCTCTTTACCAACTTCAGTACATCCCTCGCCGAATCTTTACTAATCCCCCCAAATCCAGCATTAAACAAACGTCCCGGAACCCAGATACCATGCACATTCTTAGCGAGTAACCTTTTCCAAAGGTCCCAATCCTGATAACGTTTCAAGTTCTCATCAAAGCCGATGCAATGCTCCCGCCGGAGCAGGGACATGGTCGAAATGTAGTTCGCCTTAAGCAAGCGCTCGGGGTCGAAGTCGAAGAGGTCAAACGTATGCCAGCCGAACTTGAAGTCGCTGTACGCGTAGCCTGCTTCGGGATGAAGCAAAAGCGCCCGGGCCATATTCTCGAGCATAGTCGGCTGCAGCTGCACGTCCGCGTCGCAGTAGAGCACGAAGTCCCCTGTGGTCTTGGCAAAGCCCGCATTGCGTGCGGCTGGGGCGCCTTTGTTCTCTTGGCGGATGAGATGGACGTTGAACTTCTTCGCAATTTCGGACGTATCGTCTTTTGATCCATCATCCACCACCACAATCTCTTTGGGCTTCAGGGTTTGGGTTTGCAAGTCAGTGAGCGTGCGAGCGAGGGTCTTGGCGCTGTTGAAGGCTGGGATGACGACGCTCATGTTGACGTTAGGGACGGTGGTGATGTGCTGCAGCAATTCCGCAATACGTTGGCGGCGCGTCTCCCAGCTAAATTGCTCCACCGCGAACGTACGGGCACGGTCACTGTAGCGCGCTAGCTTCTGCGGATCTTTGAGGAATGGTGCAACAGCCTTCGCAATCTCGTCCGCTTCGCCGGGCTCCACCAGCTCGCCGGTGAGGCCTGGCTCAATGGTCTCGGGTATGCCGCCAGTGTTGCTGGCGATGACGGGCAAGCCGTGGGCTTGGGCTTCCACGCTCACTAAGCCAAAGCCTTCTACATCCCCAGCTTTGCCTTCAAAACTCGGGAATACAAACAAGTCTGCGGCGGTGTAGACCACGTCAGTGTCTTCCACGTTGTTGAGCAGGTGGATGCGCTGCTCCAGCTTGTGCATGGCAATGCGAGCGCGTATAGAAGCCTCTTCGGCGCCGCGGCCAACGATGAGGTAGTGGAGGTTTGGGTACGCTCCTGCGAGCGAGGCAACAGCGTCGACGGCGAGCGTGTGGCCTTTACGTTTGACCAGACGACCGACGGTGAGCAGGATCTGCGCATCGGACGGAAACTTGAGCGTTCTGCGGGCTTCCATTTTCGTCAGCGTATTCGTGGGAATATCTGCGCCTGGGGTGAGCACCGCACGTCGGCTCTCGGGCACGCCCAAACGTTTGAGGTGCTCGTTGGTGAATTTGCTGTTCGCGATGACCAAATCTGCTTTTGGCAAATTCTTCTGCAACATCCT
>CAZHOZ010000143.1:0-2680 GCA_964533895.1 uncultured Candidatus Saccharibacteria bacterium
AAATCTGACAGCTTTGCGCTGGGATCGAATCAGAATTTATCCACAGATAAAGAACGAGCTGTTGGTCTAAATGCAGAGCGACACTCAAAAGCATCAAGACCCGCTAGCTTGGATGCAAATCAAGGAAGCCAGGAAGAGCGAGATCGAGCGTGCTCAGGGGCACGTGAGATGAGTGAAGACACAGCTGACGCCGAGTTGCGCCAAGATAGCGGGTCGGCTAGCAAGAAACCGTTCACAATCATAATGCCACCACCAAACGCTAATGGCTCCCTCCACGCCGGCCACCTGATGTACGTCGTAGAAGACATCATGACCAGAAACGCCCGTATGCAGGGGCGCCCTACCCTCTGGCAACCAGGTACCGACCACGCTGGTACCGAAACTCAATTTGTGTTCGAGAAAGAGCTAGCGCGACACGGT
This sequence comes from uncultured Candidatus Saccharibacteria bacterium, assembly GCA_964533895.1. GTDB lineage: Bacteria > Patescibacteriota > Saccharimonadia > CAILAD01. The sequence continues at coordinate 421 of CAZHOZ010000143.1, forward strand.
AAAACTCGGCACGACCTGGGTCCGGATAAATTTTATGCTGAAGTGTGGAATTTTGTTGAAAACCACAAGGGCAAGATAGTTCCACAAATGCAGTCGATGGGCTTTTCAGCCGACTGGGATAAGCTTAAATACACTCTCGATAATGATATTGTCGATATAGTCCTGGATACCTTCAGCCAACTCCATAAAGACGGCTACATTTACCGCGGAAACCGCATAGTAAATTGGGACCCTGTTACCCAATCTGCGTATGCCGATATTGAGGTTAAGCACGTAGAGAGAGAAGATGAGCTATATACCCTAGACTACGGATCGGTTCAAATAGCTACTACCCGGCCAGAGACAATTTTTGCCGATGTAGCGATTGCCATAAATCCAGATGATGAGCGTTTTTCTAACCTAGATAAAGCTACTGCCACTATTCCACTAGTTGATCGGCCTATTCCGATAATTGCTGACGAACACGTAGATCCAGAATTTGGTACAGGTGCGCTTAAGGTCACACCCGGACACGACAAAAATGACTATGAAATCGGCATCCGTCACAATCTGCCGCAACTTACCGTCATAGACTTTGAAGGAAAAATGATAAACCTTCCTGAAAAATATGCTGGTCTCACCGTAGAAGAAGCCCGCCAGGCCGTTGTTGCAGATCTGGAAGCTACTGGAAAGCTCATACAACGCGAAAAAATCACCCACTCCGTAGCAATTCAGGATCGTTCTGGGGCTGTTATCGAGCCGCTTATCACCGAGCAATGGTTCATGCGTATGGCCGAGTTGAACCAGCCAGTTATCAAGGCGATTGAAAACGAGCAAATCAAAATCCATCCCAAGCGCTTCAAGAAAATAGCCTTGGAGTGGCTCAAAAACGAACATGACTGGTGTATATCTCGTCAAAATTGGTGGGGTATTCGTATTCCGGTGTACTACAAAACAAGCCATGACGCAGAAAAAGATCCATACCTCATTGCAAAATCTGAAAATGAAGCTATCGCCTACTACGGCGAGGGCAACTACCGAGCCGAAACCGACACATTTGACACCTGGTTTTCATCTTGTCAGTGGCCATACGCCACACTTATGACCAGCCTCGGAGAAGGTTGGCAGAACCACTACCCCACTACCGTAATGGCCACCGCCCGCGACATCCTCCACAAATGGGTGACGCGTATGACAATGTTTTCGCTCTACAAAACTGGAAAAGTCCCGTTTGAGAACGTCTATCTATGGGGTATGGTAACCGACGAAAAAGGTCAGAAGCTTTCCAAATCTAAGGGTAACTATGGTGACCCAATGGAAATCACAGCTCAATACGGCACCGACGCCCTGCGCCTGGCTCTATCTATTGGCATTACACCTGGTAATGACGGTAAACTCTCTGAAGAAAAGATCAAAGGCTACCGTAATTTTTGTAACAAACTATGGAATGTCGCTCGCTTTATGACAGGTCGCCTAAATGCAGATTACACACCTAAGCAACCAGAGCTACACTCCCCTGCTGACCACTGGATTATCGAAAAGACTAACACAGCCATCGAGAGCGTAACCAAGCACCTCGATAACTATCGCTTTTCGGAAGCTGGTGAAGCGGTCTATCACCTGCTGTGGAGTGAGCTTGCCGATTGCTACATAGAATACTCCAAGCAATCACTCAATCCCGAGGTACTTGCCTACGTTCTAGATACGGTCCTCAGGCTTGCTCACCCGTTCGCCCCCTTTGTAACAGAAGCTATCTGGCAGGAACTCCCCTGGACAGACACAAATCTCATTACCGAACATTGGCCGAGTTCTATTATACGCACAAATACCGAACATGCCAAGAGTTTTGACCTTGAAATCACCGCTATTCTCGCCCAAAAACAAACTGACTCAGATAAGGTGCTCCGCGTGAAACTCGAAAAAGAGCTCCAGCTCAAAACACAGCACATCGGAATTATCCAAAAAAAGCTCTCAAACAATAGTTTTGTAACCCATGCCCCTGAATCGGTAGTGCAAGCCGAACATGCTAGACTAAAAGAAGCACAAGCTGCCTATGAAAAACTCCAAGCCGCTCTCATTCAAATCCAACCAGACTAAACGCCCCAACCGCCTTAAATACATTGTTGGGGGAGTGATACTTGTGTGTACCTTGGCGTTTATTATTGGCCGTGACGCAGCTGCACTACAGATGGCTAAAACCTCTGAATCCCTCCCTAAAGGTCAGCGCGAGCAGTATCTACTGAACCTTTCAGCAGCCAGCCTCCGTACTGATTCAGCCCAA
>CAZHOZ010000144.1:0-2660 GCA_964533895.1 uncultured Candidatus Saccharibacteria bacterium
AACGCTGGATTCGCTGCGGGAATGGGTCGGACTGGCGCAGGCGCGGTGTAGGTTACGGTAATTTTAATATGATCAACGCGCGCTTCAGTTGTGCTACCTGCACTCGTCGCTTTTTTAGCGGCAAATACGACACCAAAGTTTGCGGCATTGATGTCACTTGGGGTCCACGTAGTATTCCATAAATCACTTACCCCACCGTAGCTAATGGTTGCGTCGCTCGTACCCCAGAAGCTGTTACCAGCTTTGTTTTCGGTACCAATAATTCCGCCTTTTACAATACGGACAGCCTCGTCCTTTATGCGTTCCGAATCTTCGGCATCTCGCTCAACTTCCACCTTTATTCCTTCAATTGTAGAACTGGCAGGAATTGCAAAATTAAAACCCGTCGCTTTGAGGTACTTGCTTACTTGGTTATCGTTTAAATCTGCTTCCGCATTGCTGTTGTTGGAAGCCTGCGCATTTGCTGGGTTAGACCAGTCAATTGTGCCAATGGTCGCGTCGTTAGCAAAAACCGTGCCATTGTTCGGTCCAAGAGTAGCCGCACTTGCTACTGTTGGCTTCACGAGCACGCCAATCATCCCTGTGTTCAGGACGATGGCTAACGTCGAGATGACGTTCAAGGTCTTCCAAACGCGGCGTTTGGCAACCTTAGTCTTGAGGAAATTGACCTTGCCGGCCGATTTCCAGGAAACATGGAAATTCGTCATATAATTGACGGTTAAAAATGTGTAAGAGAAATAGAAATTGGTGCCTGGTAATGGCGATTGATATTTGAAACGAAAAAATGGCTAATATTAGCCAAAAATGGTTGCTTTTGCGTCGGAGATGTTACTGCAATCGAACTATTGTCCATGTGGGGTTGTCTACTAGTGAAAGCTAAGCTTTATAGCTTGGCAATTGATCCTTGTCAACTCTCACTAATTAACTCGGAGTTTACCCCTCCAGGAAAACTCTGTAAAGCGTGGGTTTACATTGGTTCAATAAATAGAAAATGTCAAGTAATTACAACATTTTTTTTATTTTTGTCAAATATTTTCTAAATCCTACCTTGCCTCATGAGGTAGACAAATGATCCTGCTTTTTCGGTCTTCTGTACGCAACGCCCATCTTCAATGCTGTATGGGAGATGCATATGGAATAGCAACTGTTCTGGTACTGTAGCCGTTAGTGAGTAGGCTTTTATTACAGTATTCCTAAGTAATTTTGCTCGAAATTCTTTGGAAAGTGTAATTTGGTGCTGCGCAAATACTAAAAAGCCCCCATTTACGGGGGCTTTTTGAGTATTCTGGGAAATTCTAGAGAATCGAGTCCTTTGCGGCCTTAGCCACGCGGAACTTCACCACGGTTTTGGCCGGGATGTTGATCTCCGCGCCTGTTGCTGGGTTGCGGCCCTTGCGCGCTGCGCGGTGCTTCTTGAGCAGTTTGCCCAAGCCTGGAAGGGTAATTTCACCCTTCTTCGCTTCGGCGTACGCCGTGCTTACGATCAGGTCCCAGAGGGCTGTGACCTCTTTCTTGCTGTGTCCGGACTTCTCCGCCAGGAGGGCGATGAAGGCAGACTTGCTCATGCCTTTTGCCATGGTTTCATGGGGTTAGGAGCGAATGATGCAAAAACTATAGCATATTCCTAAGGAAACCGCTGGATTTTTTGCAATACCTGCATTATTGCCAACAAAAACGTGGTTTTTATACGTTTTCCTAGGATTTATCCACAGGCAAATATGGATCATTTTTTCATAATATACGCATTTTCTACCAAACTTTGACCCGTCTACTGCAGACCCGTACAATGAGTGCATGCACAAAATCCATCCTGCCGACTTGCTAACCCGCGGCGTTGCAGATGTTATAGTCCGCAAGGACCTGGAGAAGCTCCTGCAGAGTGGGAAGAAACTTCGGATTAAGCACGGGGTAGATCCAACAAAACCAGATCTCCACCTCGGGCATGCGGTCATCTACCGTAAATTGCGTCAGTTTCAAGATCTAGGGCATACAGTAATTTTCCTCGTTGGCGATTTTACTGCACGTTTTGGCGACCCTACCGATAAGGCGAAGTCTCGTACACTCCGTACGAAAACTGAAGTTGAGGAAGCTGCGCAGTCGTACATTGACCAGGTCGGTCGCATTTTAGATAAGCAGAAGCTGGAAGTTCGTCGCAACAGCGAGTGGTACGAAGCTATGAAAGCCGAAGAGCTGCTCCGCATTATGAGCAACTTCACAGTTTCCCGTATGCTGGAACGCGATATGTTCACGAAACGTCGGAAGGTAGGCGAAGAAATTGGCTTGCACGAGCCCGTGTACCCAGTATTGCAGGCGTACGATTCGGTCATGCTGCAATCCGACCTGACGGTCATTGGCACTGACCAGACTTTTAACGAACTGCAAGCTCGGCCACTGCAGGAGTTCTTCGGCCAGAAGCCGCAGCAAGTGATGAGTATGCAAATCCTCGTCGGTACGGATGGTAAGCAGAAGATGAGCAAGACGCTTGGGAATGCTATTCGGCTGTTCGATTCGCCGGAAGATATTTTTGGGAAAATCATGTCATTGCCAGATAGCGCAATGCCGCTGTACGCAGAATTACTGACGACCCTGGATCCAAAAGTATTCTTGGAGCCGAAAGACCCACGTGGAGCAAAAGTCCAACTCGCTGAAGCAATAGTTGC
>CAZHOZ010000145.1:0-2657 GCA_964533895.1 uncultured Candidatus Saccharibacteria bacterium
AGTAAGACAATAGCCAGCAGCAATAATAAGAAAGATAGGAAGGGTGGCGAGTAGTGTGTTCATAATTGCTATGTTTCATCATAGCAAAAAGCTGAGTGATTAATACCGTTGCCTCGATGCCTCGCAGTAGCCGTGATGAATCATTATAATAGAGATTATGCTTTTACCAGAATGGCTGCATCGCACGCTCCGACTACCCTATCTTTTGAAAACTACAAAAGCTGGACGAGGTAAGCCAATCGTTTTCCTGCATGGTCTGGCATCGTTTGGTGAAATTTGGGCACCTGTCGTTGATGATTTGGCACGTGATTACCAGTGTATTACGCTAGATCTACTCGGTCACGGGCGTAGTCCAAAGCCAACCCATATGCGCTATACGCCCCAAGATCATTTACGGTCGATTCGGTGGACATTGTTTTGGCATGGCGTCTGGCGAAAACCGATCGTTGTCGGACACTCTATGGGCTCTATTTTGGCGACGCATTGGGCAGCATTGCATCCACGCGAGGTGGTCCGGTTAGTTTTGGTGGCAATGCCAATCTACGAATCCAGAACTACCACAACCGGTAAGAAAAAATTAGAGGGACTGATTGATGCCGGCTATCTCATGTTCTACCGAGCCCTGCGAGCTACACCACGACGCTGGGCGATTCGTTCGGCCAAGGCTTTGATGCGGCGATCTCCTAGTCTGGTGGGTCAGGCGGTGCTTGACGAGTCAACTTGGTACCCGGTAGTGAGCTCGCTGCAAAATACTGTTGAAATGCAAACTGTGGGTGGAGATATTGCGGCCTTGGACGAGTCACTACCTATAACATTGCTGTACGGTACGCTTGATCAGTTGGTTTTAGCGAATAACCTCAAAAAAGCCTTTCTTGGTCGACCCCACACTCGAATTATCCGCGTTTTGGTGCCCCATGAGCTTACTGCGCGCTATTGCCGCGCGATTGTACGCGCCATTCGAACCCGAGAAGACCCATGGTATACAGCACAAAGTATGAAAGCTAAGTAATGGGTGGTATATCCGACAAAAAGCTGAGGGAGAAAAGGCTTATTGAGCAGTTTTTCAAAGTTACACCGCAATTTCATGGTTATTCATTTGTAATGTATGACGAAAATCCAGATTTAATTTACCAACGCGCTGATCATAGGCTGGGTTTTGAGAGTATTTTAGTGATTCCATCTGAGGATAGCCATTGCAAGCTTGATACCTCCACATGTAGGCTGTGGCTGCCACTGCACGCGACTGCTCGTGAGGTTTTGGTGGCTGTGCAAGCGGAGTTAGCCCGTACATTATTTGAGCACTTACGACACTATAAGATCCCCACGGTGATTGTTTTTTCGCTGCAAACAGCGCGCATCCAGCTCGAGCAAGTAGCCGCACATTTTGCTTTGCCCGAGGTGCCTGCTCATAATATCGTCGACTATTTTATAACAGATGGTGTACGTTCATTGCAGCTGGCTGAAACACGTCGCGTTTAGTGCCGCACCTGACAGTATTTTGCACATTCAATTACCAGATCAAGATCATCGGTAATTGTAAATAGACCCAAATCTGCCTCCAAGATGTAGTTGTCGGGACGGAGCATACAGTGCTCCATAAAGCGGCGCAGCGGCTGCCAGTAGGTTGTTCCAATGCAGAAAATAGGTATGCGCTCAATCTTACGAGTTTGTACTAAGGTAATGAGCTCAAAAAACTCATCCATAGTACCGAAGCCGCCAGGAAAGAAAATATACATCGAGGCCGCGAAGCTCAAGGCCATTTTGCGGGCAAAAAAGTAATGAAACTTGAGCGACTGGTTCATATAGTTATTGATGGTTTCTCCAGTACTGAGTTCTATTGTGAGTCCGGCGGAAATACCATTGGCCTCGTACGCTCCGCGGTTGGCTGCTTCCATAATACCGGGCCCACCGCCGGTTACGATGGCAAACTGTTTTTCTTTGACAAGCCGGGTGGCGAGCTGTTTGGCGAGTTCATATTCTGGTGAGCTGGGCAGTGATCGAGTTGAGCCAAAGATTGACACGCTGTCCGGGAGTTTTGATAAGAAATCAAAAGCAGCCTGAAATTCCGCTTCGATACGGTCGAGCCGTTCGGTTGTATCTTGGTTTGGTTGTTGGCTTTCTTGCGCGTGAGCTTGATAATCGCGCAAAGTGCGTAAATCTCGACTATGCATAAGTGTATTGTATCAAAACATAAGCATTTTTGACCAAGCTATTTTAGAGTGGCGATGAGCGTAAAGCTGTGACACAATAGTGGAGCATGAAGGTTTTGAAGCGATTCTTAACAGCAGCGCTAGCTTTACTGCTCACCAGTCTGATTGCGGCGTGGAGCACGCTGGCGATTTTAGGCTCAGCGACGGCAATGAGCCAGCTTATTATGGCTGGTGGCGGCTACGAAGCTATTGCTGTACAAACTCGTACGGCAATGCTTTCAAGCGTAAATATTCCTGACCAATACCGTGACACCATCACGCAGGTATTTGAAAAAAGCCTCACTGCGCAACAGGTTGAGGTCATTATGCAGCCTTTATTGGTAGACGTGGTGGGCTGGCTAGATCAGCCGGCCGGCACACCGGCGCCGCAGCTGGTGATTAATCTGAGCTCACTCAAGACCAGTCTTGAAACCGAGCTTACGCAAGCCCAGCTTTCAGAAGTTGAAA
>CAZHOZ010000146.1:0-2645 GCA_964533895.1 uncultured Candidatus Saccharibacteria bacterium
CGATAATCTGCTTCGCTAGTGCCAGATGCACTTCAGAAATCTTCTCAGAAATATTCATCCCCCTACCCCTTCTTTCGTTTAGCCTTACCTTTGGTTTTAGTTTTCTTAGCAGGAGCCGGCGCACCCACCTCACGAACCTTTGTGACCACTTTTGCTTCTTCCATTTTATCAACTTCCTCGCGCATTGTCAGAGTTTGTTGCAAAATACTAATTCCGTTGGAGACCGCCCAGTAAAGCGGTAAGGCAGCCACAAGCGTATAGCCAATCCAGGCAGTAATCAGCGGGAACATCCAAGTCATCATCTTGTTTGCGGCGGCACTGGGGTCGTTTGGATCAGATTGCTTTGGTGTAATTTGCCAGACCTGGTAGTACTGAGTTGCTCCGGCAATGAGTGCTAGAACGATATTATGCTTTGCTGCTAGATCCACAACTCCAAATAACTCCGCCGAGAAAAGACTAGGGTTTTGGATGACTTGCTGGATCCAACCCAAGTTCTTAACAGGTCCATAAAGTAATGGAGTAATCACCTCAATACCTTGAGTAGCTCGACTAAAAACTGCAAATAGAGCGATCAAAAAGGGTAATTGAATAATGAGTGGTAGACATGAAGCAAGGGGATTAATCTCCTTTTCCTTATAGAGCTCCATTAAGCGCGCACTTTCCTGCTGCTTATCACCCTTAACTTCAGCCCGGATACGAGCAATCTCTGGCTGTAGGGCCTGCATTTTTTTCTGTGAATGCAATTGCTTCGCCATCACTGGCCACATCGCAAAACGGATAATAACCGTCATAATAATTACCGCCACCCCAAAATCATGACCAGGAATAATACCATAAATAAAAAACAGTATATTCATAAGGGGCTGAACAAAAATCGTATCAAACATATGCTAACCTTTCTTTACTGTGTCGGGTACCAAATCTATCCCCCCTTGACTCCATGGATGACAACGACCCAAACGCTTCACCACTAATGCACTACCCTGTATGGTGCCGTGACGACTCACAGCCTCGTAGGCATATTCACTACACGTCGGGTAAAACCGACAGCATCCATATGGATACAAAGCCTTGAGCGCTCCATGATCAGGAGACAAAGTGTGTTGATAAACACGAATCGCTTTCTTAATTATAGAGCGCATAACCTACCTTAGCTTGCTTGTGAGTTGCTCAACTTCTGTACGCAACTCACCGACACTTACTTCTTCCAAACCCGACTGTACAGTTATTAGTATATCAAATCCAGTAGCTGGCAGCTTATTAATCTCTTCTTTCACAAGTTCGCGAACTCGGCGTTTTGCCCGATTGCGCACAACTGCTCGCTTATCTAGTTTCTTCGAAGCCACCACTGCAACCCTCAAGTCACCCTTTGGATTTTTCAGGTACTGTATGCGTAAATGCCGAGAAAAAGCTCTCGCCCCCCGCTTGTAAATTCGAGAGATGTCAGAGCTTTTTCTAAGGCGCTGAGAGCGCACAAACATCGTACTACTACCTCTTTAGATAGCGACGCGGGTGCGACCTTTAAGTCGGCGACGCTTAAGAACAGCACGACCAACTCGTGTCTTCATACGGGCCATAAACCCATGCACTCGCTGACGACGACGTTTTTTTGGTTGATAAGTCCGTTTCATATCTGCACTAGTATACCTATTTTCCCCTATAATTTCAACCCCTCCTATCCACATATCCACAAGCATCAATAAAATTGTGGGTGATATGTGGATAAGTACTTGGCAGACCTGTGGAAAACTAGTAATATACAGAGTAAAGCAATGTAGAAGGAGTGGTGAGTATGGGGCAACAACGCTCTGACGTAAATTCGATTTGGCAGACCATACTCGGTGAGCTTGAGGTATCACTGAGTGGTCATAGCTTTAAGACCTTTGTGAAGCCAGTTACCCTAGAGTCAGTGCATGGCGACACTGCCGTATTGGTAGTACCAAATCCTTTTTCGAGCGCGCAAATAAAGGCCCGTTTTGAAGATGATATTTTAAACGCTCTTGCCAGCCACATCTTGGGAGTTGAAAAAATAGATTATGTTATTCGCTCAACACCATCTACTCAGGAGCCTGAATTTGAACCATCTATAAGCACACACAAACGTCGTCAAGTATCTAGGTCTGGACACAATCAAGCTGCTCCACAACCAAACCTTTTTAATCAAAAACAACACCTCATCGAACGCTATAACTTTGATAATTTCATCGTTGGATCATCAAATCGTCTGGCTCATTCAGCTGCGCGTTTAGTAGCCGAAAAACCGGGCACAGACTATAATCCCCTCTTTCTTTATGGTCCAGCAGGGGTAGGTAAAACACATCTGATGTGGGGAATTTATGGGGAGTTAGCCCGGCGCAATAAGGCCCTTAAGCTAATGTATATAACGATCGAAGAGTTTTACAAAACCTTTGTGGATTCAGTTAGGAAATCAGAAGCTTTTACTAATAAATATCGAGAAGTTGATGTGCTGTTTGTTGACGATATTCAATTTATAAAAAAGAAGGAGACTACTCAGGAAGAATTTTTCCACACCTTTAATACCCTTCACCAAGCCAACAAGCAGATTGTTATCTGCTCAGATCGCCCACCCAAAGAAATCCCCGAGTTAGAAGAGCGCCTAAGAAGTCGCTTCGAATGGGGGATGG
>CAZHOZ010000147.1:0-2618 GCA_964533895.1 uncultured Candidatus Saccharibacteria bacterium
GATAAGGGCAGAGCATCACAGCAAAGGTGGCTTAAAAGCAGGGCTAGAGAAATGTGTGAGTGGCGTTACAGACAAAGCGAAAAAGGCAAAAGGGGTGCTGTTATACGAACCAAGCGGTATGAAAAGAAACACCCAGACAAAAAGAAGAAGCGGGACACAGAGTATTGGTATCGTAGGCGTGGCTCAAATGCTGGCTATATGGACTGGCAAGCTATATCAGATAAGTTTGAAGCACTTGGTAACAAGTGTCAGAATTGCGGAACGACTGAGCGAATTGAGATTGACCATATCAAACCGCTATCAAAAGGTGGCACGAACCATATTGATAACTTACAACCACTGTGTAAACCCTGTAACTCAGCGAAAGGCAACAGATGAAAGCCACCTGTAGTAATGGACACGACTTTGAATATGAAGAAGCAGATATAAAATCTCATTTTGTTATGTGTGGGGATAGTACAGATGAAAGACTTGCTGACCAAATGTTCAACTATGGTGATGTTCAGCTTATATTAACAGACCCACCATATAATTTAGGCTTTGACTATAACGAATATGACGACAACAAGAGTGTTGAGAAGTACAGTAAAATGCTTTCGGACAGCATTAGTAGGTATAATGTGAACAAAGTAGTAACGACAGGCAAGCAGAACTTAAGGCTTTGGTATGATATTGAAACCATAGAAGATGTCGCTATATGGTACTCAAAGAATAAGATGAGCGGCGGTAAGATAAGCTACCTGTCGCTATGGGAACCGATTGTATTCATAGGTAAGTTCGATAGAAGCACAAGACCAAATGATATATTAGAGTACACAAACGAAAACCAAAAAGATACAGGTAACCACACTTGCCCAAAGACTGTAAAGCTATTTAGTGAGTTACTAAAGTACAGCAAAAAAGGCGACGGCATATTCGACCCATATTTAGGTTCAGGTACAACTCTCATAGCTTGCGAACAAACTAATCGTACTTGTTACGGCATGGAGCTAGACCCTAAATATGTTGATGTAATTCGCAAACGGTACTGGAAGTTTATCAATAATGGTGATGAGACAGGGTGGCAGGAAGGCACACCTGTTATACAATAAAAGCAGGGAGATAACAGGGCTATGGATAAACCACAACCACCTATAGAACACCGCTTTAAGCCAGGTCAATCTGGTAATCCTAACGGTAGACCAAAAGGCACGAAGAACCTGGCGACTATTATTCGTGAGCTAGAGAGTGAAGATTTTGATTGGACACATGTACCAATCAAGAATAAAGAAGCAGTTATGAAGATGGGTAGCCCATTCAAAGCAATTGTTATGGTCGCACTTGGTCAAGCAATATCAGGTGACAAATCAGCGCGTGAATGGTTACGCAAAGCAGGCTATGGTGACAAGCTCGATATAACAAGCAACGAGAAAACGATACAAGCAGCAACTGTAATAGATCTAGGTAACATTGATGCTACAAATCAGTCAGAAGCAGAACCTGATAGCCCAGACGATCAAGCAGCGCAAAGCTAAGATCATTGTATTAGCAGGTGCGCTTGGTACGTCTAAGACGTTTGGTGCAGCTGCAATACTGATTAGCTTAGCGAAGCAATACCCAGGCTCAGTCATTGGTGTTGGTCGACGCAACACTACTGAGATGAAGCGTGGTACAGTGCTCAGTTTTCACGAAGCTGCTAACAAAATGAATGTCGACGACTTTAGCGAGAACAAGATAGAAATGCGCTGGACATTCTCTAACGGTAGCATCATTATGTTTTTTGAAATAGATCAAGCGCATGATCGTGATTTTAGTAAGATCAAGTCAATGAACTTAACATGTGCTTTTATTGACGAAGCAGATGCAGTCTTGCAACAAGGCTTTTTATCTACATACGGTCGTGTCGGTCGTGCTAACGAGAACGGCGCACCTGATTTTATTATGCTTGCGTGCAACCCGAATGAAGCATGGATTAAAGATAATTATTACGATAAGCATAAAGCAGGTACATTGCCTGATAACGTAGCGTTTATCGAGTTTGAAATGGGCGATAGCTTTTTACCGCAGTCTTATTATGACAAGTTTATGGATAGCCCGAATAACTGGAAGCAACGCTATTTGTATAATAACTGGCAGTATGGCGACGACGATAATTCGTTGTTTAAGTATAGCTTTCTCGACAGGGCGCACGTCGCAACAATACAAGAGGATACTCGATATTCAGCACTGGATGTGGCGCGTTTCGGGCAAGACAGAAGCGTGGCCTCTTTGTGGGAGGGTAAAACACTGGTCGATATTAGAGTCTTGAAAGAGAAAGATGAAAAGATCACCAATACTGCACTAGCTATGAATTATAAAGCATACTGTGAAGCACATCGAGTTGGGTATGATAACGCCTGTGTCGATGCGGTTGGTGTTGGGGCTGGGGTAGTCGACTACCTGCATGAGCTAGAGTTTTACGTGAAGGAGTTTGTAGCAGGGGCTAAGGCTGAAGGCAACTACAATAACCTTCGTTCCGAAGTGACACACATGCTGGCGCAAGACTTGGAGCGTGAAGAAGTAAAGTTCTTAGATAGCTGCCCGTATTTGACTGAGCTGAAGAAAGAATTGACGATGCAAAGCTATAACATTGTCGATAA
>CAZHOZ010000148.1:0-2610 GCA_964533895.1 uncultured Candidatus Saccharibacteria bacterium
TTAGTGTTGTTTGTCCAATTGTTATTGATTCGTCGGCTACGATATTGGTTGCTTGCAGTAATTCTTTTATTTGGGCGATCTCTGAAATTGGTTCGTTTGTTTCATCCGCGAAGATTGTTTCTTCGGTTGCGTAGTTGGGTGCATCTCCCGGAACAAAACCACGACCGTCTTGCTTTTTAGCAACGTTACCCCATTTTTCGTGGTCAAAACGTGGTGCAGTCAGACGGTATGAAATTTCGCAGTTGCAGTTACCAAAAATTGTGAGACGGTTATTTGAAGGGTCGCGCTCGTACCAAACTTTGGCTCGGCTGTCGTTGGCGCTTAGGAGTACAACTAGATCTTTCATATTCTCACCAAAGTCGGTAATGCGATAGAAGAGTCCGAGATCTGAGGAGGTCTCCTGGTCGGGGAAGTTGATCTGATAGGAGAAGTTGCCCGTAGAGCCTTCTGGTCTGGTGAGATTGACAACACCGGTAGTTTCTTCTTTTTGTCCAGTCATGGAAGCAACGTAAGTAGCATATTTGACTCCGTCAATGAAATATGGAGGGTCGATTGTTCCGAAGTCGACCTTGAGTGTACCGTCACCGAAGTTGATCTCTCCGTTGGTTGGGTCGTTGCTTTGGATGACTGAGCCGTTGGTAAGAGTGATGATAGGGGCAATCGGGGTTGATTCTAGAGTGAAGTGCTGATCTTCTGTAGCGCTGTTGTAGCTTTGACCACCGGCGTAGGTGGCACTGGTATCTCTGACCCATCCCCAGGCGGATGTGGTGGTGGTGGTACAGCTGGCACCGACACTGTTATCCTGGCCGGCGACTCTTAAGACATATTTTGAAGCGGCTTGAACTAAAATTGGGGTGGTTAATGTAAATCTTGCCCAAGTAACACTGCTACCAATGTTTAATGTTTGATAAGGTCCGGCGAGCAATGTACCCGCACCATCTGAGCCGTTGTCATCATAGATACAGATAGAAGCTTCTTCTGTTGCGCCTGCCATAGACATTTTGACATTGACGGCTGAGAGATACATATCAGCAGCTGGAGTGAAGGATTGGGTTTTGGTAGAGGTAGCAGAGTTGACGGTAACTGAACTACTCATAAATCCGTGGGTAGTACTCTTGGAGGCTTCGAGGGTAAATAGATAATCTGTTGTGGCACTTGCTTCTGAACGGCCTCCAGAATAAATGTCAGATCCGGAAACAGCCCATTGCCATGCTGAAGTTGTGGTTGTGGTACAACCTGCGCCGACGCCGTTGTTTTGTAGGGCAATCTGTAGAACGTATTTGGTGTTGCCAAGCAGAGCGACTGGGTTGTTAAACGAGAATCTGACGTGACTGATCGTGCTGGAAATGTTTAGTGTTTGGTTGGATGTGGCGATAAGTGTGCCCGGTGCATCGGTGTTATTGTCGTAAATACAAGCGACAGCTTCTTCGGTGCCGTTGGTGGATAGAATTTTGGCGACAACTGCCGTGGCCAGCATTGGGGTATCAGGGGTAAATGATTGATATTTGGCGGTCGTGTCGCTGGTTCCTGTCGTGGCAGAGTTAATAATTGCAACACCGGTACCACTTGTGTCGGAGTAGATCGCACCGGTTGCAGAGAATATTTCACCACCGTCTGAGTTGGCAGTATCTAGAATTCTAAGCAGATTATTAGTGCCGTCGCGGAAGTTAACAATACCATTGTTAGCAGCATCAATATTAAGAGTGCTAGATGTGGTAGTAATGTCGCCACCGTTAACAGCGAGGTCTCCAAGTAGGGTGGCATTTCCGCTTTCTGCAACTGTAAAAAGTGAAGTGCCGCCTGAGTAGCTACTAGAGTTTTTTGCAATGGTGAAGCTTCTGGTGTCGGAGTCGTCATTGTCTGAGTCTAGGTTTATTCTCCAGTTGGCAGTTGTATTTTGGTATGGTCCGTTTGCGGAGTCCCAGAACATTCCATTTGTTCCATTGTTAAATGAATAATAAGCTCCAGTTGAACCATTATTTGTGAAGTTTCCGGTTGTTATCATATTACCTGAACCGTTGATACTCCAGTTAGCATCGGTAATAGCAATGTTGGCACTGGAGTTGCCAATTGTAGTTGTGCCTGTATACGATCCTGTACCAATGTTGATTGCAGTTGAACCTGAGGTGTTGATATCGAATGTTCCAGTTGAGGTAACACCAGTTGCTCCAGTGATTTCACCAGTACCAGTGATGTCGATTGAGGCGGTGTTGAGGAAGTTAGTCATTGTGCCAGATAGCTCAATTCCGTCGGTCAATGTTCCTGCGGTGTTTGTGATAATAAGTCCGTTACTGAGTGTACCGGCTGCAGCATTGTTTTCGATAAATATTCCATTTGTTACAGTTTCTGGAGTTTTGAGGTTTTCTATTTTTAGTAAGGTATCGAAGGCGCCGGTTGTGCCTGTGTCTGCTTGTGATATCAAAACACCATTTAGGGTACCAGTTGCGCCGGTTCCACTTGGAGTGAGCGTATATGTGTATCCGGTAGCTGTAGCGTCAGTGGTTGGTGTAAAGTTTTGTGCCCAGGTGAAGGTTGTCTGGTTAAGGATGAGGTTAGCATCGAGGTCGAGTGTGTCTTGGAAATCCACGAAGTCTAGGGCGTTTGATGAAG
>CAZHOZ010000149.1:0-2608 GCA_964533895.1 uncultured Candidatus Saccharibacteria bacterium
TTGCCCAGCTAGCGCCGTTCCAATATTTCCAACTGGATCCACCATCGTCACTTAGTCGATAAGCAATCGTCCCGCCAGCCGGAGCTTCGGTAGCAGCAAGAGTATCCCAATTCCAGACCCCACCGGTCCGTATGGCATCAGTGAGCTCGACTGTTACCGCACTTGAAGTGTATGGCTTAGTGGTAAATGAAGTTCGGTTATTATTACTAATGCGGACTTCATCTAGACTACCTTCAAAAAAGCCCTGTGATCGGCCATTATCAAAACCACCATGGGATTTACCTAGCAAAAGATCCTGTGGCCCGTCGCTCATCGTCAGCGTCTTATTAGCTGTGCCCACACTCGCACCGTCTATTAAAAGCTCCATGGTGGTGCCGTTATAGCGAGCCGCAATGTGGTGCCAATTAGTGTCTTGGCTAGCGGTCGAGGATTGTAAATAGCCATTATCACCATAGGACCAAACCATAGCATCACTATTGGCAGTGTTGCCAGTGCTAACATAGAGCTTACCTCGGTGTACCACCATGGTCGAGACGTCTTCTACATAAGAATCCAGCCAGCTACTATTGATACCATCACCACCGACTTGTGTCCAAGTTGTGCCATTATATTTCCAGACCTCACCATCACCAGTACTTAGACCAAGCCCGGCATATAAATCGCCATTATAGGTTGCCATAGAGCGTACTCGGTCGTAATTACCGGCATCGAGCCAGCTACTATTGATATCATCGCCACCAATCTGCGACCACGATGGCGAACCACCATCACAATCGGTACAAGCCCAAACTTCAGCATCATTATTGGGCGTACCAGTCCCATGGTTGCCGAGCCCGACCACTAGTTTATCATTCCAAACTACTAGGCTCGGCACGTCTTCGTATTTACCATCAGCCCAGCTAGAATTTACAGCATCTCCACCAACTCTAGTCCAAGCAGTGCCGCTACCACTATAACGCCAGACTTCAGCATAGCCAGTATTATTTCCTAGACCTACATACAGAGATCCTTTATATGTCGCCATAGAGCTTACACTAGAGTGCGGACTGGTACCCCAGTTACCTGAGGACGTGCCACCAACCTGTTCCCAGTCTGGAGAGCCACCGTCACAACCATTACACTCCCAAACTTCGCCATCCCCCACGCTCCAACTAAGCCCAGCATAAAGTTTGCCATTAGCCACTCCAAGTGAATAAACTGTCTCGTAGGTCGTACCCCAGGCACTACCAATAGAAGGGTTACCATCAGCCACCTTAGTCCAGCCCGGGTTATCATAACGCCAGACTTCGGCTTCTCCCGCAGTGCTACCCAAGCCCACATACAGTTTGTTTTTATAATTGGTCATCGACCATACGGACTCGTAGGTATCCGCCGCCCAACTCGAATTTACACCCTGACCACCAACAACTGTCCAATTGCCACTAGAGGGATCTTGTTCCCAGACTAAAGCATTGCCGACAACAGCACTACCTATTCCAATGTACAATTTACCACCAACCGTCGTTGATGATTCAACACTTTGTAAATTGTACTGCCCCCAGCTTTTGTTGACATATTTACCTCCAATCCGTGATCCACCCCAATTAGGTGAACTATCGCAGTTAGAGCACTTCCACATATAAGTTTCGGTTGTATTCTGTAAACCAGCATAGACTGTCGTACCATCCACCAACAAACCCCGCACATACTGGTGAGTAGCATTCCAGCCACTATTAGTGTTATCGCCACCCACTTTAGCCCAAGCTCCATCATAACGCCAGACCTCATCATCGCCAGTCGAACCCCCAACACCCACATACAGAGTACTACCGTTATTGGCAATGTCATAAACTCCCAACTTAGTAGAACCAAAGGTTGCTGAATTTGCCAGCTTGGTCCACCCAGATCCAGTTGGTGTACAGTTGACAGTGACATCACAAGACCAGACTTCGGTATCAGCATTGGCTGTTATACCAGTTCCTGCATAAATAGTATTGCCGTTTGATGCCAGTGTTAGTACATACTCAGCAGCCGAGCCCCAGCTCTGCCCACCAGAACCAGAGCCATCACCACCCAACTTAACCCAAGTTGCAGACCCTGGAGTTGAACAATCTGCAGTACACCGCCAAACTTCAGCATCACCTGCGCTGACACCTAGTCCAACTACTGGGTTACCCCCGACCAAAGTCATTGAATAAATTAACTCATAACCTGCACCCCAACCACGAGCAGTTCCATTAAACCCGCCAACGCGACTCCCATTCCAATTTGGTGAAGTCTCACAGTTTGTGCATGCCCAAAGTTGACCAGCGTTACCCCCACTACCTAGTCCGGCCCAAACCGTTGTACCATTTACAGCTAACGAATAAACTCCGTTAAAGGAGTTTCCAGGCCAACTCGAATTAATACCATCGCCACCAATTTTAGTCCAAGAACCGCTTTTATAACGCCAGACATCGCCATCATTTGTACCCGTACCCAACCCAGCGTAGAGTACGTCTGTACCGTTGGTTGCTAACGACCAAACCGCTTCGTAAGCATTGGTACTAATCTCGTTATTCCAGCTACCATTTATGCCATCACCAGCTATCTGCGACCATTCGCCACTACCAGTATCGTATTTCCAAAT
>CAZHOZ010000150.1:0-1621 GCA_964533895.1 uncultured Candidatus Saccharibacteria bacterium
CGGAGAGGCTATACCAGTATCGTAGTGATGTTTTATGCGCTGTACCTCCCAATCTGTAAGCACTCTATCGCCTCGTTGACTTTGAGCAACCTCTAAACGTGGGGCAAGCGTTATAACGTACTGTTTGTCTGTGTGTATCTCACCAGCAAAGCGGTCAAAGTCTTTCTGCCTCACAACATAGTTGGCAACAACATCTTTCCCGCGGGCTAGACTTTCATTGATTGTCTTGATTGCTAAGTCCATTGACTTATCTAGGTCGGTTGCAAGATTAAAGTTTGGTATTTTATCGTTCAAGTCATCAACATTGACAAAATCAGCACCGAGCTTACGAGCCAGAGCCTTTGCGGTGCTTGTTTTGCCAGAGTTGATGCTACCACTAAGGAAAATCAGCATCACAAAGCTTCCGTTAACCTGTCAATAACACTATCAAACGATTTCGTCCCATCAACAACTAAATCAGCAAATACTTTCGGGCTATCTCGCTTGATGTATGTTTCCTCTTTTTCATACCACTCCCGCCACATTTGTCTTATTTCATCGTCAGATTTGCCATCTTGTTCTTTATCTCGCTCAAAGCCTCGTTGTAAACAAACTTCTTTAAGTGTATCTACGAATATGCCGTAACTAATGTATGGTCTAAACTCTTTTCGGAGTGCGCTGACACCCTCTAAAATCATAACTGGTGTTACTGCCTGATTAACAACTGACTCTGGATTGTGTGTTTCCCACCATTTAGAGCGAGGGTAGTTTAATAGCTTTTCGTCGTTTTTGATTGGTTCAAATACCCGCTCAATAACCAGCGGATACCAGTTAAGCGGATTATCCCAGCCTGCAAAATCGTCAGTATGGATTATTTCGGCGTTTAGTTTTCGGGATAAAAGATTAGCAAGGGTAGACTTGCCAGAGCCACCGTGTCCGTCTATGGCGATTAGAAAAATTGGTAGTTCGCTTTTATTTTGTAACATTACTTCTTATTTTAGCACATTTTCTCTATTAGTCGCGCGAAGCACGAGCGACTATGCCGCTCCGAGCCACGCTGCCTATTCCAGCGAAGCTGGAATGCGCCCGCAGGAAATCCCTTTGCATATATTTTTTGGAGCTACCCCCACCGAGATTTTTTTTAATTTGGAAAAGGAATTTTTCTGGCGGGGCGCAGCGGGCAGACTTGCCCGATAGGCGGCGGGGCTTTAGGGCGGCGCTGGCAGAATTGAAGCGCATCAATCCAACTCGTGCTCTTAAAAAACCTACGCGCGTTTATAAATGCAGTGTTTGTGGCGGTTATCATTTAATATCAAAAAGGGCACAATTTTAACTGCCAAGTTCAGCAAGCCCTACGACGTAGTTTTTTCCGTAAACTTTGGCGCACTTAGGGCAGGTGGTGTAGTAAAAATATAATTGTTTAAGCTCGTCACCGCGCTTTTCAACTGTTGCAATCAAATCTTTGTACCATTTGCCAGCATCCTTAAACTCGCCCTCATATACTTTTGCAAAAAACTTACCCGACATTTGAATATTATCTGCATCAGGAACTTCTTTTTTTACTGCATAGTAATGATCAGCATGCCATGGCGACGTATCCTGGCTTAATAACACAAAGTCATTAGCCGCAGCCTTGCCATTA
>CAZHOZ010000150.1:1631-2545 GCA_964533895.1 uncultured Candidatus Saccharibacteria bacterium
TTTGCTCATGTTGAGTGGAATATGCATAAAACTTACGGTACGGTCTTTGATAAATAGTTTATTTTTAAATTCAAAAACTTTGCCGTCCCAATCTTTAGGCTCAAATTTAGGACAGCAGCCGGTGGTAGACGTACTCATATCGAGCAATGGTAGGTTAGAAGTTAATTGCGCCATATCTCCTCCTTTAAACACTCTTAGTTTATACTTATATTATATTCCTAATAAACAAGGATTAATTTCAGGTTAATACATTAGTTATAGTTTATGTGGGTGGTATAGTGTCAATATGAGTACTATTAAAACCACCGTAAATGATGCAAATGTAGAAGATTTTATAAATAAGGTTGAAAATGAACAAAAAAGACAAGATAGCTTTACGTTACTAAAACTATATACTCGCATAACAGGCGAGCAACCCAGAATGTGGGGTTCAAGTATAATTGGTTTTGGGCAGTATCACTATAAATCAGAACGGAGCAGGCAAGAAGGCGATTGGCCACTTGCAGGTTTCTCGCCGCGTAAACAAAACCTTACTCTTTATGTTATGGCTGGCTACACTGATCTTTCAGATTTGCTCAAAGAACTTGGCAAACATAAAACGAGCGTAGGGTGTTTATACATCAATAAACTTACAGACGTTGATATCAAGGTGCTAGAAAATATTATCAAAAAATCATATCTAGACTCTAAGAAGAACTTTTTAAACTAAACTTCTAATATTTTGGCTAGAACCTACGGGACAATTATCAAACTTTAATTGGGCTTAATTCTGTCAAGAATGTCCCAGAAAGAAAGCATAAGAAAGATCTTGAAACTTTATAACGTTTCTGTTAATATTATAAAGTTATGAATCATACTGTACAACTTAATCAAATTCTGAAACTTAGTTCTTGGTCCCAAGAACAGTTAGCGAG
>CAZHOZ010000151.1:0-2527 GCA_964533895.1 uncultured Candidatus Saccharibacteria bacterium
TGAGCAATCTGTTGCGCATTAATAGCTCCAGCTAGCTGTAGAACAACTTCCCTATCCAAGCCGGAGGTGTTAATGAGTTGCTCCACATCTTCATCGAATATAAATTGGCGCTCCCCAAGTGCCTGCACATGTGGTGCAAGTTGACCCCAGGCGTAGCGATCTTCAAAAGCCAAGGGCGAACCCTCTGTAGCTGGAAGTAATAATTTCCTCAAAGCCTGCAAATACCGCGCATCTTGCTCTGGGCTAAGATCCTTACGTTCAAAGCTATAATTAAAAACCATGGCGTCCGAATCATGAACTTCAATACGATGAATTTCAGCTTCATACTCGGGGCTGCCTGGTGTAAGTCCGCGCCCCAATGCATTTACCCTAGCTTGCGCAAACCTCTCTGCCACCCTCCTTTGTCCAGTGTATAAAGTTGAGCGGGTGTTCACATTGGCATTACCAGAATCATCTCCTCCATTTCTAAACGCCGGATCCACCTTCCAAGGCTCCTGCTCGTCAGGATGAGTCGCTCGGCCATGATAGGTTTCAAGCTTGCTGAGCGGAATAAGTACCCCCAGCCCCTTCAGAGTCTCTAATGCTTGATATTTTTCAGCATCTTCAAGACTGCGCGAGTGCTCCGTGCGGGTTTGTAATTGCTCACTCCCAAGAGTGCGGTACGCTTGGGCTCGCGCAAAATCTTCTCGTTCTTGGTCGGTAGTAGGTTGAGCTTCAGGCTTATGCATAACTTTTCTATATCGATAATAGCAAGCGTATTCCGATTACGCTCGTGTTTTATCGCCAGATTTACATTTGATAAAATAATACTATGAGTCTCTCTCTCGGTATCGTTGGTTTACCAAACGTCGGCAAGTCGACCCTTTTTAACGCACTCACCAAATCCGACATTTTGGCAGCGAATTATCCATTTGCCACCATCGAGCCGAATGTTGGTATCGTACCACTTCCCGATAAACGTTTGGGCGAATTAGCTCGTGTTGCAAATACTCAAAAAATTATTCCCGCCCCAGTTACCTTTACCGATATCGCCGGAATTGTAAAAGGTGCCGCCGAAGGAGCTGGGCTTGGAAATAAGTTCCTTGCTCACATCCGTGAATGCGCCGCTATCGTGCAAGTGGTGCGCGCTTTTGAATCTGGCGACATTATTCATGTCGATGAGACGATCGATCCAGCGCGTGATATCGAAACTATTAAAACCGAGCTGATCTTGGCCGATCTAGCAACGCTCGACAAAGTCCTGCCAAGACTCGAAAAAGAAGCCAAAACTTCTGCCGAAGCACGCACAGCAGTCACTGAACTTTCTCGAGCACGTGCAGCGCTTGACGATGGCACTCTGGCAATCTCCCTTTACGCTAATGATGTACCGCCAAGCATTCGTGATTTACAACTTCTTACCGCCAAGCCATTTATTTATGTCTTTAACGTTGATGAAGCTGGGCTGACTGACAAGGCTCTGCACGAAAAACTGCGAGCTAGCGTCGCTCCACTCCCCGCCCTCGTGCTATGCGCCGAGCTCGAAGCCCAGCTCAAAGATATGTCGGACGATGAAGCCCAAGAGCTACTCACCGAGTATGGACAAGCCGAATCTGGACTCTCCGCACTCGCCCATCTTGGCTTCTCGACCCTCGGCTTGCAAACATACTTCACGGCTGGTGAAAAAGAAGCCCGCGCCTGGGTTATTCCGCAAGGAGCAACTGCGCCCGAGGCGGCTGGCGTCATTCACACTGATTTTGAAAAAGGCTTTATTAAAGCCGAGATCGTTTCTTGTGACGATTTTATTGAACATGGCGGCTGGGCAGGCGCACGTACAGCTGGCAAAGTTCGACTTGAAGGCCGTGACTACATCATGCAAGACGGCGATGTGGTGCTGTTCAAATTTAACGCGTAACTAAAAAACCACCGACTGTTCGTCGGTGGCAAAACTGACTAGCTAGATGCAGACCACCAAAGTGGCGGCAGGCCTCCTCTGAGGCTCGTAGCGATTGCTTCCATCTGATACGGAAGCAACTTTAGTGCCAGATCACGCTGGTGGTGATGCCCGAAATGTTCATCGAGCATCGTGACGTCGCCCACGGTCGTCCTCTGGGCGTAACGTGGTCTGACATGCCAATGAACATGTGGCTGAGGTTTGTCTAACTGATAAGCATTGTTCATCAAGGCCGTCCACGTAACATGAGTCGCACCGAGCTCTCGTTTGGCAGAATTCTCCAGATGCCTCATGACTTCATGGAGGTCTATCCACTCTTCAGGATAAAGACCTGAAAGATCAGGCACATGCCTCAAAGACGTCACATAGCAACGCCCCAAATAATACTGGTCAGGAGCCAGCGTAATGCGCCAGTATCCCGATTGGGCGACTACATAGTCATGCTCCAGCGCATTGCGAAGCAGCTGACAGATGTCACAACCCGATATAGGCATTGCATCAATATCCAAGGTTCTCTCCTTCTCGATTGAAGAACTTGAATATTTTACAATAAAACTAGATAATAATCAATATTATTTAACGCGTTCAATATAAGCG
>CAZHOZ010000152.1:0-2526 GCA_964533895.1 uncultured Candidatus Saccharibacteria bacterium
TGAGATTGCTGCTACGTATGCTCCTGAAATCAAAATTCGAGGCGTGATTGGCTTTGGTCCGGTTACTGATGTCCGACGGACGTTAACTGATACGACACAGGGAGCTAATATTCTTTGGTTTGGACCTTTTGTACTTTCCAGCTACAGCGACTGGTATCAGGAGAGTTATCCGGTTGATCAAATCCTCATGCCGCCGTTTTCTACGAATCTTAAAACCGATATCTCTAAAAACTGTATTGATACGGTAATTGCTTATTGGGGGAATAAGAATATTAATCGAGTCTATACTCAGCAGTTTATTGCAGCAATGAAGACTGGCTCGGTGACCTCGGTGTCGAAAGTTTTTGATCAGCACATGCAAGAGAATCTGACGGCGGATGTGAAGACGACGAGTAAGAAAGCTATCTTTCATGGTCAGCTTGATAACGTGGTCTTACCAGCTCAATCTCAAGATGCTGTTAATCGCTTGTGCCAACTGGGAAACGAGATTACCTATAAGCGTTATGCTGATGCGACTCATTATAATACGATGACGAAAAGTTATAATGATACGATAAATTGGATGAAGGCTGTCTGGACTGGTGCACAATTGCCAAACGATTGTAAATAAAAACCCCGCTAGTAGGCGGGGTTTTTATTTACAGCACGAGCCTTTTTTTAAAAACTAAGCCGTAATTGAGTCAATTACGAGCACAGTTTTGTGTTGGCGGTGACCATGCATGGTTTTTTGGCGCTTTTTTGCCTTGTATTTGAGTACGAGTACTTTATCCGATTGCTTATCGGCAGTGCGTACTGAGGCAATTACTTTTGCGCCTGCAACATGTGGCGTACCAACTTTTACATTGTCGCCATCCACCACCAAAAGCGGCTCAAAGGTGATGCTTTTTTCTTCGCCCAAAAGCTCAGTCTCAATAGTCTGACCCTTTTCAACGAGGTATTGGTGGTTTCCGGCCTGTATTACTGCTAACATATTCTTTCTCACTTAGGACAACAATATTGTATTCTATCAGGTTTGCGCAAAAATGTAAATAGTCATTGTTTCGTGCCGAAGAACCACCAGTTTCTTGGTATACTGTATGTATTGATTAAGTGAGGATGAAGACAAACTTCGTGATAATTATTGCGGTTGCAAATCAAAAAGGTGGTGTTGGCAAAACGACTACTACGGTAAATTTAGGGGCTTACATAGCCAAAGCTGGTAAGCGGGTATTGATTGTGGACTTGGATCCACAGGGCAATGCTAGCTCAGGCTTAGGGATTGATAAGCAGCGCTTGCATCACTCACTTTATGATGTCTTGGTAGATGGAGTGCCTCTGGCGAGTGTGACGCATAAAACGCACTATAAAAACTTATCCATCATTCCGACGAGTGCAGTACTGGCTGCCGCCGAAGTCGAGCTTACAAAGATAGAGCAGCGTGAATCGCGCCTTAAGCAAGCCCTGGCAAATGCGCCCTATGACATTGTTCTCATCGATTGTCCGCCGTCGCTTGGGCTTTTAACGGTAAATGGTTTAGTGGCAGCGAACCGGCTCCTCATTCCGGTGCAAGCCGAGTATTATGCGCTTGAGGGTTTGGGGCAGCTTTTAGCTACCGTACAGCGTGTTAAGCAAGCCCTGAACCCAGCACTGGAGTTGGTTGGGGTAGTCTTAACCATGCACACAGCCCGTACGTCATTATCACAGGCCGTCGCACAAGAGGTGGAGCAGCATTTCCCGGATATGGTATGCTCAACAGTAATACCACGCAATATTCGTTTGGCTGAAGCGCCCAGTCACGCTAAGGCGATTGTGGACTATGATAGATTTAGTAAAGGGGCCAGGGCCTATAAGTCGCTTGCTAGGGAGGTACTTGCACGTGTCAGCTAAAACTTCAAAACCAAGCCGATTAGGTCGAGGACTCGATGCTTTGATCCCCACCGAAGTAGATGAATTTGCTAGTAAGGAGGTTTCAGAGACACTTCACCTAGAGAGCGAGGATGCTATCCATAAGATCTCTGTTGAGCTAATTGATCCCAATCCATTTCAGCCGCGCAAGGAGTTTGGTGAGGAAGATTTAGCTGATTTGGCGGCATCCATTAAGGAGCATGGGGTGGTGCAGCCGCTGGTAGCCACCAAGCATGACAATCGTTATCAGCTGATTGCTGGAGAGCGTCGTTTGCGTGCCTCAAAACTTGCTGGTAATAAAACTGTGCCGGTAATTTTGCGTAGCTTTGATGAGCAACAGCAGCTTGAAGTGGCGGTAATTGAAAATATTCAGCGAGCTGAACTTTCGCCGCTCGAACTTGCGGTGGCTTACCAGAAACTGATTGATCAGTTTAACCTGACTACTGAGGCAATCTCTAAGCGGGTTGGTAAAGCCGCGCCAACCGTACGCAATATCCTCAGGCTTCTCAAGCTGCCATACGAGGCAAAGAAGGCCCTACAAGACGGGCAGATAGTTGAAGGGCAGGCTCGCTCAATTCTAACCATTGAAGACCCCAAAGAACAGCTTAAGATGCTGGGTATGATTGTGGATCAAGATATGAC